>CAZOKP010000020.1:11681-33530 GCA_964580435.1 uncultured Eubacteriales bacterium | reverse complement strand
CGGTTGGCCGCGAAATTATCGTCATAAAAAAAGATGGAGTTCTTCCGGGCATCGTAGCGCTTCAGTTCTTCGATAATATTTTGAGTGGAGCGGAAGCGGTATTTTTTGCCGAACATGCCGGTGACCGAACAGAAGGAGCAGTCAAAAGGACAACCTCGGGATGTCTGAACGGGGATGGGAGTTTTCCTTCCGATCCCTCGTCTTGTCGATTTCAGCAGGGCAGAATCCGGGAAAGGAACTTGATCCAGGTTTCCCAAAAAAGGCAGAGTGGGGTTGTGCACAATCTCCCCGTCCAGGCGATAGGACAAATTGGGGACTACAGTAAAATCCGTTCCCTTTTCCCAGGCCTCGACGAGAGCCGTCAAAGCCTGTTCTCCTTCGCCGCGGATCACGAAATCAGCGTGGTCCAGCGCCTCTTGGGTCATAAATGTCACGTGGGGACCGCCCATGATCACCGGGATCCCCCGCTTCCTTATTCTATCGGCTATGGCATAGGCTCTGGGCGCTGTGGAGGTGATGGTCGAGATACCCACAAGGTCGGCCGATTCGACGACCTTAAAATCGATCCTGCGCACCTCCTCGAAGAAAAGCTCCACATCCCAGCCGCGGTTCTTCATCATCGTGCCCAAGATGAGCGGGCCCAGCCTGGGCAAGGGAAACCCGGAAAAAATGTGCAGGTTCGGGGCCTCCGGCTCTATAAAAACAATCTTGCTCATGGACTTTTCCTTTCTCTTTTCAGTCTTTCCTTTTCTGATTCTTGTTTTTCAGGTTCAGGATTTCTTTTTTCTTCTTTTTAAGCAGTTCTTCCCAGCGCTCGATGCCTTTTTCTAGAAGATCCATCTTTTCAAAGAGGACGCTTATTTCTTTGAGCATGGCCTCCAATTTTTGAGAGACGTCATTCTTGGGGAACGCCTCCAGGTCATTCTGGAAGGCCAAAATATCCCGGAAATAATCAGAGATCACTTTGATTTCCTCGAGTGCATAACCAAAAAGCTGCAGGTCTCTGATCAACTCGCAGAGATAAACATAAACGCCAGAATAAAGCCGGAAGCCTCCCTCGCTCCGCATGTCGGGCTCGATGATGCCTTTGTCTTCCCAGTGCTTGATCGTCCTCGGGCTCAAGCCCACCCGCTCGGCCAGATTCCCGACCGTAAGGAATTTTTCTGAAGGCGCAGGCTTTTCCCTCTTCTCGACGATCTTAGGCAATCCCACTTTCTTGATGATGATTCGGATTTCGTCCGGCCCGTAACCCAATTCGTTCAGTCTTTGGATATGTTTGATCGTCTCGCCTGCATCTTCCGAGTAGAGGGGAGCCTTGTCATCGGTGTAGCCAACGGGCTTGAGCAGTTTGTCCTTTTCCCACTCCCTGAGACTCGTTTCCAGGACATTGAACTTGGAAACGAACTCATCCCGGGTGAAAACCGTTTTATTATTCATGTTATACCTATACGTATAAATAAATTCTTGTACGCATCAACATGCACGTATACGATTACATTTTCATGGCTATTTGTCAAGGATAACCAGGCTCTACTACAAAAAGTGGGGTTATTATTTTAGGTCAAGATAATGATCATCCGTAATCGGCCGCAGCGACCGTTAAAGGTTTAGCCTTCCTGAAGCGCTTTTCGAGGGAACCCAGTTTTCAGGGTGGCGAGGATGTCTGAGCCTGAGCAGACCAACGGGAAAGGTCAAAGGAGGGCAAGTGACAGATTTCCGAGGTCCAGACGAGAGTGGCGAGTTCCGCAGCCACCGAGAAAAGCGCTGAAGGAACGGCGTGAAAAACCTGAACGGGAGCAAGGCTGATTGCGGATGATCATATCCCCTATCTTATCGTTCTTTGTTTTACCCCGCTTTTCGTCACAGAGCCGGGCCCGGCTTGACTTTTCCGCCCCGCTTCTTTATGTTTTTCCCATCACTGCCTTCGATTAAAAAACGGGAGGTCATCCATGACGAAAAGAGTTTTCTATCTTATTGCCATCTTGGCCGGGCTCGGCCTCTTCTCCATCGCTCCAGGATCCGGATCAGAAAAAGGGCCGTCAAAAATCTCGGTCCCCGAGAAACTTCCCCTGAAGCTGCGCTATAAAGCCGGGGAAACTCTTTACTATCGACTGGTCCGCGAAAATTTCAATTTCAAGATGGACGGGACCAAATCTGGAGAGATGAAAGTCGTCACCTATTTCACCCGGACGCGGCTCAAGGATGATATCGAGGGAAAAGTCCAGGAAAGGTTTACCTGGAAGAGCTTTCGGTTCGGGCAGACATGGACAGCTCAACCTTTAAAAATGAATGAATTCAAGCCGGCCGAAGATTTCTCTCTTGTTTATTCGGTCAACGAGGATATGGCCATCTCCAAGTTCGACTTTTCCTCGCTGCCCAGGACAATGGACGGGTTCATGTTCATGATCCTCACCTGGGATGCGGTGACCTTTGACGCTTCGGTCCGGCCAACAGAGACCCTGACCATTCCGGATGAAGCCCGCATCGGAGCCGAGTTCAGAGAAAGCCGAGAGCCTCACGACTTCGTCTTCGAATTCCCGCCCCTAGTCACCGATTCCAAATACACCTTTAGCGGGAAGAGCTGGGTGAAGATCGCAGGCCTGACCACTGTCCGGAACGTCCCCTGCGCTATCATCGAATTTGCCCAATCAGAGAACCGCGTGGAGATGAACCTTCATCTCAAGCCCCTGGAGATCAAAACCCGCGGGTTCGAGCATTTCTGGGGAAAGACCTATCTCTCGCTTGAAGACGGTCGCGTCGTTAGGGGTGAGCTGGTCGGGCCCGTGGTCATGATTGAGGATATGCAGAGGACTGGACCGGAGACGCCTGAACACATCGAGCTTCTAGTAATGGGGTATCTGGAAATGGATTTGCTCTCCAAAGAAAACTTCCAGGCCGAACTCGACCGAGCAGGAGAAGAGAAGCCCATTCAGAAGTGAGAACTCAATAAAAATAGAAAAAACGGGTGGCACAGCACCAGTCCCCGCCCGCAGCGGATGGTGGCGGCAGGTGGGTCTTCAGCGAGGAGATGGAGGGGGACGCGCTATGACAGGACCCGTTCCTGCGAACCCAATTTCTTGTTGATTTTCTCGAGCGGTTGCTATAAACGTTTAGAAGATCTCGAAAGAGAAAGGAGGTTAGAGATGAAGAGGAGGGATTTCCTGGCCAAAGGAATTGGCGCAAGTGCCGCGGCTGCTTTCTTGTCGGCCCCGGCAAACGGAGCGCCCTCCCAGGCCTCAAAACCTGCGGCGGGCCAGGGGCGTTTCAAGCTGAAGTACGCGCCGTATTTCGGCCAGTTCAAGAGTCTCGCCGGCGACGACCTCGTCGCCCAGATCCAGTTCGCTGCCGACCAGGGTTTCAGCGCTATGTTTGACAACGGAATCATGGGCCGGCCAGTGGCCCAGCAAGAGCTCATCACCAGCGAGCTCGAAAAAAGAGGCCTGATCCTCGGTCCGTTCGTCCTCTACGCCGATTTCGGCCAGAAAAGTTACGTCACCAAGGATAAGGCCGTCCGCGATATACTCATTCAAAAAATGAAACAGGGGGCTGAAACATCAAAGCGCGTCAATACAAAGTGGGCTCTCGTCGTCCCCGGACGATTCGACGAATCTCTCGCCTGGGAATACCAAACGGCCAATGTCATAGACAACCTGAAATACTGCCTGGACGTCTGCGAGCCGGCCGGGCTGATCCTGGTCATCGAGCCCCTCAACCCCAAAGACCATCCCGGCCTGTTCTTGACGCGCATTCCCCAGGCTTACGAAATCTGCAAAGCCGTGGGGAGCCCGTCCTGCAAAATCTTGAATGACCTTTATCACCAGCAGATCACCGAAGGCAATTTGATTCCCAATATCGACATGGCCTGGCAGGAGCTGGCCGCCTTTCATGTCGGAGATAATCCGGGCCGCAAGGAGCCGGCCACGGGCGAGATCAACTACAGGAATATCTTCAAGCACCTCAATGAGAAAGGCTACCAGGGAGTCCTGGGTATGGAGCACGGCCAAAGCCTGCCAGGAAAAGAGGGCGAGCGGGCGGTCATCGAGGCTTACCGCTCCTGCGATAATTTTTAAGAAATGAAACGCAATATGGGTCCTGTCACGGCGCGTCCCCGTCCGTCCTCGCTTAAGACCCCCCCACCCACCCCATTCGCTGCGGGCGTTGCGGGGACTATCGCCGTGCCACCCATATCACGCTCTTTTGATGAGATTAAAGTAAGGAGGGAGAATGGAAAAAAAAGTTTCGAGGCGGAATTTCATTAAAACTTCTGTGGCGGCGTCGCTGGCGGCGTCTCTTCCCCGTGTTCCCGGCGCCTACGCTGCCGGCTCGGACACAATCCGCGTCGGAGTCATGGGCTGCGGGGGCCGCGGAACAGGAGCGGCGATCGATTGCCTGAATGCGGCTCAGGGCGTGGAAATCGTCGCCATGTTCGACCTTTTCCAGGATCGTATCGACTCGTCTCTTGAACAAATCAAGAAAGCTCATCCGGACAAGGTCAAGGTGACCCGGGAGAAGTGCTTTACCGGTTTTGACGGCTACCATAAGTTGGCAGCTTGCCCTGATGTGAACTTAGTCATCATGGCCGCGCCGCCCGGATTCCGGCCCATGCATCTCAAGGCCGCGATAGAGGCCGGAAAGAACGTCTTCATGGAAAAGCCGGTTGCCGTCGACCCTCTCGGAGTGCGGTCTGTCATCGCCTCCTCCGCCCTAGCCCAGCAAAAGGGACTGGCGATCGTGGCCGGAACCCAGCGCCGCCATCAACTCCGCTATGTCGAGCTCATGAAGAGGATCCATGACGGCGCCATCGGCGAGCTCGTCGGCGGCCAGTGCTACTGGAACCAGGGGGAACTCTGGGTGAAAGAACGGACGCCCGGCATGTCGGACATGGAATGGCAGTGCCGCAACTGGCTCTATTTCACCTGGCTCTCGGGCGATCATATCGTCGAGCAGCATGTCCACAACATCGATGTCATCAACTGGGCCTTCGGCTCTCTTCCCGTGAAGGTCATGGGCATGGGAGGAAGGCAGGAGCGCACGGCTCCCGAATATGGAAACATCTATGACCATTTTGCCGTCGAATTCGAGTACCCCAACGGCGTGCGCGTGATGAGCATGTGCCGCCAGATTCCGGGCTGCGCCGACCGCATCGAGGAGCGCGTCGTCGGGACAAAAGGATACGCTTTTGGGTACGGTGAGATTCATGGAGAGAACTTCTGGAAGTTTGACGCCGAAGAACCCGACCCGTACGTCCAGGAGCATGCTGACCTCATCGCCGGCATACGCAGCGGCAGGACCCTCAACGAGGGCCGCCGCGTCGCCGAAAGCACCATGTGCGCGATCATAGGCCGGATGAGCGCCTATACGGGGCGGGCCATCAGCTGGGATTGGGCTATGAACAGTTCTCAGCTTGACCTTTCGCCGGCAAAATATGAATTCGGCGACCTCCCCGTCGCTCCCGTGGCCATTCCTGGTCATACTCCCCTGATTTAGGAAGAACATCAAAGTCCGGGCTTCACAGCGAGGAAGGTAGCAACACATCAAACTCAAAAGGACTCAAGAGAGACTGACGCTCTCCGAGCGGTCGCTCGCAATGACAGCATAAAGGACTCCTCGCTTTTTATTAAAGGCCAGAAAGGCGGGTATAAGCATGAAAAACAAAACGAAAATGCGGAGACGGGATTTCCTGAAAACCTTGCCGTTGGTAGTAACCGGGGTCGCGGGATTCCCGACGATTGTCCGCGCTTCGGCCCTCGGCCGGAACGGCGCCATCGCGCCCAGCAACCGTATCGTCATGGCCGGGATCGGGTTCGGCATGATGGGCTTCCCGAACATGGAGGCCTTCCTAAGCAAAGACGAAGTCCAGTGGGTGGCGGTCTGCGACCTTGATGATACCCCTCTCTTCAAGGCCAGGGACATGGTTAACGAAAAATATGGGAATACGGATTGCGCAACTTATAAGGATTTCCACGAGCTTTTTCTGCGCCGGGACATCGACGCTGTTTCCATCGCCGTGCCCGACCACTGGCATGCCATCCTGTCCATTTCTGCGGCCCGGGCCGGCTACGACATCTATGGCGAGAAGCCGTTCACTCACAGCCTGCACGAGGGCCGCGCGCTCTGTGACGCTATTAAACGTTACGGCGGCGTTTGGCAGACCGGGAGCTGGCAGCGTTCTGTGGAGAACTTCCACCAGGCTTCCGAGCTGGTGCGCAACGGCCGGATCGGCAAGGTTTTGAAGATCGAAGTCGGGCTACCCTCCGGCCATTTCGATTTTGCCGAGACATTCGGCCAGGAGGCCATCGGACCTCCGCCTCCAGGGTTTGATTACGATTCCTGGGTCGGGCCTGCGCCTTATGCACCCTACTGTCCGGCGCGGGTCCACATGAACTGGCGCTGGAACATGGATTTCGGCGGCGGCCAGCTCATGGATTGGATCGGGCACCACGGCGATATTGCCCATTGGGGTATGGGCTGGGACGAGACCGGCCCGGTCGAGGTCGAAGGCCGGGCCGAATTTCCCACGACCGGGATCTATAACAGCGCCCTCCGTTTCTACATAACCGCCAAATATGCCAACGGCACGCCCATGGTCATCGCCGGAGGCTACCCCGAGGTCCGCAGCGGCACCAAGTGGATCGGCGAATACGGCTGGATCTGGGTGGATCGCGGAGAGTTCGAGACCCGGCCCGCCCCCCTCATCCACGAGACCGTCGGCCCGAACGAGATCAGGCTTTACAAGAGCCGGGACCATTATCAAAATTTTCTCGATTGCTTGAAAACCCGGAGTTTGACTATTGCCCCAGGCGAAGTAGCGCACAGGTCGGCCACCGTCGGGCATCTGGGCGTTATTGCCATCGAACTGGCTCGAAAGATCTGCTGGGACCCGGCAACTGAGACCATCATCGACGACCCGGAGGCCGAACGGCTGCTCAGCCGCGCCTATCGCGAGCCGTGGGTTCTTCCGCAGTGAGAACCGAAGGAAGATCAAGATGAAAAGACGCCTGCCTCAGACAAAACCGGTTCTAAAAAACAATGGAAAAAAGATACTCCTAACTGCGCTAGTCCTCGCCTGCCTCGTCCTGCCGTTTGTCTCTGCTGCCGCGGCCGGCCAAGACGCTTCCCCTCCTATTAAAGCCCTGATTATCAGTGGCCAGAATAACCATAACTGGAAGGTATCGAGCGCCGCGCTGAAGCAGATGCTCGAAGAGACCGGTCTCTTTAAAGTGGACATCGCCGTCAGTCCCCCCGCCGGGAGCAGCATGAAGAATTTCCGGCCGGATTTTCTGTCTTCCAAGGTCGTCATTCTCGATTACAACGGCGACCCATGGCCCGAAGCGACACGGAAGGCCTTTGTCGCCTACGTGAAAAACGGGGGAGGCGTGGTTGTTTATCATGCGGCCGACAATGCTTTCCCCGGCTGGCCTGAGTACAACGAGATCATCGGGCTCGGCGGCTGGGAGAACCGGAATGAGAGGGCCGGCCCCTATGTCTTCTGGAAGGACGGCCGTGTCATCGAGGACATAGGGCCGGGAATCGCCGGGCACCATGGAGCCCAGCATGTCTTCCCGGTCATAAACCGCGACACCGGCCACCCGGTCACGGCAGGGCTCCCGCCGAAATGGATGCACGCTCAGGACGAGCTCTACAGTCTGCTGCGCGGGCCTGCTAAAAACCTGCACCTGCTGGCGACGGCCTTCAGTGATCCAGCGCAAGGCGGTACGGGACGGGACGAGCCTGTCCTCTTCACCATTAGCTACGGGGCGGGCCGGATTTTTCACACCGTGCTCGGGCATGCCGGGGGTGACGGCCCTCAGCCGGCGCTCGAATGCGTCGGGTTCATCGTCACTTTCCAGAGGGGCGCTGAATGGGCAGCGACAGGCCAAGTGACGCAAAAAATCCCCGGAGATTTTCCGGCGACCGACCTGGACACGCCGGCCCCGTCCGATGTCCGGCAATGGCCGGGCTATCGACCGCCTTCGCTCGAAGCTATCCTCAATGATCTCTCCTCTTTCGAATACAGCAGGGACGAAGCCGTCATCTACCGCCTCAGAGAATATGTCCTAACACACAAAAATTCTCTCGAATCGCGCGCGGCCTGCGAGGAGACGCTCGCCGGCTACCTGCAGAACTCTCAATCCAATCTTGCCGCCAAGCTAACAGTCTGCCGCCAGCTCCGGCTCATCGGAAGCGACAGGTCCGTGCCGGCGCTCGGGAAAATGCTGCTTGTGGGCGACACAACCGACATGGCCCGCTATGCCCTGGAAAAAATTCCCGGCGGATTAGCGGAGCAAGCTATACTCGACGCATTGGATGAGACGCAGGGCACGGCGAAAATCGGCCTCATCTCCAGCTTGGGACAGCGAAAATCCCGGGCCGCCGTAAATCTCTTGGCCGGCCTTATTTATGATCAAGACAGCGCGGTGGCTTCAGCCGCCGCAACCGCGCTGGGCTGGATCGGAGGGCAAGAAGCAGCCGAAGTTCTTGCCGCAGCCTTCGATAAAGTCGGAGAAAATGCAAGAAATAGCGTGACTTCGGGTTTACTTCGCTGCGCCGAAGATTTTATGGCGGCGGGAAATTCCGGAGCAGCGGCCGGCCTGTCTGAAAAAGTTCTTTCTGCTCCGCCCCAGCAGCTTCCGCTTGTCCTTCGCCGGACGGCGTTTAAAGGGAAGATCGCTTCATCTGGAAGGGAGGAAGCGGCTCGGTTGATTCTCGACACCCTAATTCACGGCCCTCGCGATATGTGTTCCCAGGCCATCGGCATGATCCCGCAAGTCTTTGACGCGTCCGGGATCGGTTCTGTTTGCAGTCTTTGGACAAAGCTGCCGGAAACAAGCCAGGTCCAACTGCTTTTTGTTTTATCCGGTTACCCCAAAGAGTTTGTCCTCCCTTCTTTCGTAAACGCCGTCCGAAGTCCGATGCCGGCAGTCAGAATCGCTGCCTTGAGAGCCCTCGCTAAGGTGGGTGATGCGTCAACGATACTTCTCCTGGCCGAGCGCGCCGCCGGCAGTCGCGGCGAAGAAGAGGACGCGGCCCGGGTCAGCCTCGCCACACTGCGTGGAAAAGATGCGGATGACGGCATTCTCTTCAGCTTGGTCAGCTGTTCCGACGACTCAATCAAATTTGAACTCATCCAGGCCATCGGAGAGCGCCGGATCTACTCTGGCAAGACCCATGTCATGGGACAGGTCTCGTCTCGGTCAGGCAGGAACCGTTTTGAGGCGATCAAGACCCTGAAGGTCATCGCTTCGCCCGAAGACCTGCCTGCCCTCCTCTCGCTCCTTCTCCAAATGAAGGACGAGTCCGAACAGGAAGAAATGGAAAACACGATCGCCCGCATCGCCCAGACAATTCCCGATCCCTATTCCCGGGCTGCGGCTGTTGAAGAATTGCTGCAGCCAGAAGTGGGAGCGGCCCGAAACAAAGTGACCGAAGTCTCAAAGCGCTGTCTTCTCTATAGGGTTCTGGGAAAGACCGGCGATGACAGTTCCCTGCCCCTCCTCCGCGCCGCCCTCAAAGATGAAAACGCAAATGTCGTGGATGCCGCTGTCCGCGCCTTAATTGATTGGCCAAATATTACGCCGCGGGAAGATCTTCTCAGCATCGCCGGAGACTCTTCCAACCTGGCCCATAAAGTCCTGGCCTTGCAGGCATATGTGAGAATGATCAGCCTGGAACCGTACCTGGCACCGGAAGGAGCCGTGCGCAAGCTCAAAGAAGTTTTGGGCCCGGCCACACGGCCGGAAGAGAAAAAGCTCGTCCTGGGGACGCTGCCAAGTTTCGCCTGTCCCCCGGCACTCCAGCTCGCCGAATCCCTGCTCGTCGACGAGGCTGTCAAAGAAGAGGCTCAAACCGCCGTAGACCAGATCAAAGAAAAGCTCAAAAAGGACGACAAGGAAAAGTAAACGCGAGAAGCACGCCGGATTCACACCTGACGAAGGCCTTTATCCCTCCTCTTAAATCAAGCGGTGACATTTCCGATCATTTGCGGATAGTCTTATAATGATGAAGAATAATCCCATGGACAAATCGCCATCGAGCGCGGCTCCAATCTCCGAGCGCGTCCGAAAAATTCGAGGACGGCTGCCTCAGGCCATGCTGAGCGATCAGGCGTTCGCCAGCCACCGGCTCAATCTGATTGTCAAAAAAAGCGGCGACGCTGCGGCCAGAGACAACCGTACAGATAGGGACCGGACCCACGGCGGCGAGACCACAAAACAATGGCTTCTCGATCAATTGTCCTCCCTCGAAAACCGGCTCGAGCAGTCTATCCGCGAGCGACGTTCTCGCCTGCGCCGAAGGCCCGCTGTCCATTTTCCCAGTGCTCTTCCCATAACCGCCAAACGGCACGAGATTGTCCGCTCCATCACAGAAAATCCAGTCGTCATCATCTCCGGAGAAACCGGCTGCGGCAAGAGCACCCAGATTCCCAAAATGTGCCTGGAGGCCGGACGCGGCATCGCCGGAAAGATCGCCTGCACGCAACCCCGACGGATCGCCGCCATCACCATCGCTCACCGCATCGCCGAAGAACTGGGAGAAACTCTGGGCCGGTCGGTCGGATATAAGATCCGCTTCCAGGACAAAACACCGCCGGAGGCTTATATCAAGATTATGACCGACGGCATGCTGCTCGCTGAAACCCAGTCTGACCGCAGGCTCTATGATTACGACACGCTCATCATCGACGAAGCCCATGAACGGAGCCTCAACATCGATTTTCTGTTGGGAATCGCCCGGACTCTTCTTGCCACACGGCCGGAACTCAGGGTCATCATCACCTCAGCTACACTGGATACGGAAAAATTCGCCCGGGCCTTTGATGACCCTCCGGTCATTCACGTCGGCGGCCGCATGTATCCTGTGGACGTGGAATACATGCCGCCCGAGGTCTTCTCTGAAGACACCGACGAAGCCGACTATATCGACATGACCGTCCAGGCCGTTGAGCGGATCAAGCCTGGAAAGCAGCGTGGCGACATCCTCATTTTCATGCCGACAGAACAGGATATCCTGGAAACATGCGAACGGTTGGAGGGGAAGAAATACACCGCCACAACGATCTTGCCGCTGTACGCCCGGCTTCCTGCGTCTGAACAGGGGCGGGTTTACTCGGTGACCGGTCCGAAGATCGTTGTGGCCACCAACGTCGCCGAGACATCTCTGACCATCCCGGGCATCAGATATGTCATCGACACTGGGCTGGCACGCATCTCTCAATATCAGCCCGGCACGCGTATCAACAGCCTGCCCATCAGCTCGATCTCCCAGGCCAGCGCCGACCAAAGAAAAGGACGCTGCGGCCGGGTCCAGGAGGGCCTCTGCATCAGGCTTTACTCCGAGGAGGACTATGGGTCCAGGCCGCCGTTCACTCCTCCTGAAATCCTTCGTTCGAACCTCGCCGAAGTCATCCTGCGCATGCTTTTTCTGGGACTGGGACATCCTTCTGAGTTTCCTTTCGTCGACAAAGCTCACCCGAAGAATATCAAGGACGGATACGAAACCCTTTTGGAGCTGGGTGCGATCACCGGAAAGGACCGCGAATGCGAACTCACCCCGCTTGGCCGCCAAATGGCACTGATGCCTCTGGACCCAAAAATCTCCCGGATGCTCCTCGAGGCCCGACAGGAAGCGTGCCCCAGAGAAGTTGCTATCATAGCTTCGGCCTTGAGTATCCGGGACCCGCGGGAAAGGCCTCCTGACAAGGCCGGCTTGGCCGATCAAGCCCAGGCGCCCTTTGCTCATCCGGATTCTGATTTCCTGACGTTTCTCAACATCTGGGACCGCTACCATAGCACCGCCGAGAACTTGGCCTCTGGGAGTAAAAAGAAGACGTTCTGTCACGAGCATTTTCTTTCCTACGCCCGGATGCGGGAATGGAGCTTTGTTCATGACCAGATCATTTCCATCCTGAAAGAGCAAAGGATAAACCCGGGCCGCGCGGAAAAGACGGACTTATCGGCCTCGCGCTATGCCGGAATCCACAGGTCAATCCTCAGCGGGTTTCTCTCCAACATCGCCGTGCACAAAGAAAAAAATATCTACACCGCCGCCCGGAACAGGGAAGTCATGGTCTTTCCCGGCTCGACCCTCTTCAACAAATCCCGGCCCTGGATTGTCGCTGCAGAAATTGTCCGCACATCGCGTCTCTTCGCCCGGACGGTGGCGAAAATCGACCCCGCCTGGCTCGAGGAACTGGGCGGAAACGAGTGCCGCTATTCTTATTCCGAACCGCGCTGGGACAAGGACCGGGGCGAGGTCAGGGCCAAAGAACGGGTCACGCTCTACGGTCTCGAAATTGTTACGGGGAGAGATGTGCCCTACGGACCTAAGAATCCGGACGAGGCCCACGAGATCTTTGTCCGTAGCGGGCTCGTCGAAGGCGAGGTCAAAGAGCCGCTACGTTTTCTCCAGCATAACCTGAGCCTGCAAAAAAAAGCCCTCGGCCTGGAGGAAAAATTAAGGCGGCGCGATATCATGGTCCGTGAGGACGTCATGGCCGATTTTTATTCCTTGCGCCTGGCCGGGATATTTGACCTCCGCGGCCTGGAAAAGAGAACCCGCCAAATGGGAAGCGACGATTTTTTGAGGATAAGCGAAAAGGATCTTCTTCTCTCCCGGCCCGAGGAATCGGAGTTGGCTCTTTATCCGGACCAACTGGCTGTGGGAGGCCGCCTTTTCCAGGCTTCCTACAAATTCGCACCGGGTGAAGATGACGACGGTGTGACACTCCGGATCCCTTCCGCACTGGTTGAAGGCATCCCGACGGAAGCATTGGAATGGGGCGTGCCGGGGTATTTCAAAGAGAAAATAATCTCTTTAATCAAGGGGCTTCCCAAGCGCTACCGGAAACTATTGATGCCAGCCTCGGACACGGCCGATATCATCGTCAAAGAAATACCCCAAACCGACCGTTCTCTTTTTGAGGCACTGGCCAAGTTTGTCGAACAAAGATTCCATCGAGATATCCCGGCAGAGGAATGGGCCAAGGCCGACATTCCCAAACACCTGAAGGTCAGAGTGGTCATTGCCGATCACGGGGGCCGAAATCTTGTAGCCGGAAGAGACCTGAATGAACTTAAGCAGGCTGCTTCGACCTCGCCCATTCCGGAAGATTCAGCGGAGTGGAGAACCGCGAAACAAGCATGGGAGAAGAAGGGCTTGACTTCATGGGATTTTGGCGACCTTCCGGAGAGCATCGCAGTCGGGCCTTTTGCAGCCGCTTATCCGGGTCTCGAGCCCACCGAGGAGGGCGTCCGCCTCAGGCTTTTCAAGAATCGTGATGAAATGCTGTCCGCCCATCAAAGAGGCGTAGAGACTTTGCTTCTGCTTCGCTTCGCCAAAGACCTGGAATTTGTGCGCCGATATCTCGTCTTGCCCGAAGAATACGAGAAGGCGGCTCTCTATTTCGGAGGCAAGAGCGCTCTAGAAAAAAGCATGCTGGACCACCTGCGCAGAGACGTATTCAGGAGAAACCTTCGCACCAGAGAGGAATTCAACTCCTACGAAGATGTGGTCGTCCGGGCGTTGTTTGAAAAAGGCCACGCGTTAATAAAGACAGTCCTTGGTATTCTCGATGCCTATCAGCGGACCCGCCGGACGCTCCAAGCCATCGAGACTTCCGCGAGCTCGAACCGCGGCGCTGCAGCCGTCTGCGGGCAAATCCGGGAAGAGCTCGAGGCTCTCGTCCCCAAGGACCTCCTAGAGATCTATCCCCTCGAACGGCTCGACCACCTTCCCCGCTACTTGAGGGCGCTCGAAGTGCGTGCGGAACGAGGAAAGAATGACCCCGAGAAGGACCGGAAGAAAGCCGAACAGGTCAGGCCTTTCCTTGAGGCTCACTTCCGAATGCAGAAGGAAATTCAAGCGGAGACTTCCCTCGAAAAGAAAAAGGCGATCGCCGAATTCCGCTGGATGGTCGAAGAGTTCAAGGTGTCGCTCTTCGCCCCCGAGCTCAAAACCGCCTTCCCCGTCTCGGCCAAGCGCCTTGCCATGAAACTCCAGGCTATCGACAAAATGGCCTGATAAAATTGGGGACACAATATCCAATTCCGAATTTCGTTAATTAGGTAATTGATATTGTGTCCCTGATATTTGAGCAGATGACCTAGTCGCAGGCCAAACGGTCTATGGGATCGTCAGCGCTGTATAGAAGGTCGACGGTCCGCGGCGCACGAGCAAAGCGACCGCATCTCCGCTCTTGAGGCCACGCATCGCCTTTGAGAAATCGTCCACTGTGACGACAGGCGCTTTGTTGACTTCCTTGATCAAGTCTCCCCGCTGCAAGCCCGCATCTTCGGCCGGGCTCCCGGAGGCGACAGCGGCGACGATGACACCTTTCTCGTTCCTATTGTAGCCGAGCTGGACAGCGATATCCGGGGTCAAGTCCTGGATGCTGAGACCCAATTTTTGGCTCACGCTCTCTTGAGGCTCCGCGGTTTGAGGGGCCTGCTGTTGCTTTTCTTTGGGCCTTTCGACCAGGGTCGCCGTGACGTCCATCCTCTGGCCGTTGCGCAGCAGGGTGATTTTGACCGCGGTCCCCGGCGCGGTCTGGGCGGCAAGATTTCTCAACTGAGTGCTGTTGTCTATTTTCTGTCCATTGAACTGGATAATAATATCTCCCCGTTTGATCCCAGCTCGGTCCGCCGGGCTGCCCGCAGCCACATCGCCGATAAGGACCCCCTGCGTTTGGGTCAGCTTTAAGGCCTTGGCCAGGTCTTCGTCAATATCCTGAGGGGTCACGCCAAGGTATCCCCGGGTCACTTTGCCCTTGGCGATAAGCTGGTCCATGACCTGCCTGGCCATGTTGACCGGAATGGCAAAGCCAATGCCGATATTTCCACCCGAGGGACTGGCGATGGCAGTATTAATTCCGATGACTTTGCCGTCCAAGTCTGCCAGCGCCCCGCCGCTGTTGCCCGGATTGATCGAAGCGTCCGTCTGGATAAAATCCTCGTAATCAGCCAGCCCGACTGAAGACCGGCCCTTGGCGCTGATGATGCCGGCCGTTACTGTATGCATCAACTGAAAGGGATTGCCGACAGCGATAACCCACTGCCCGACTCTCAGCTCATCCGAATTTCCGAGGGTCGCCGCCGGGAGGTCTCTGGCGTCAATCCTGATCACCGCGACGTCGGTTTGGGGATCCGTTCCGACAATCTTGGCCGCGTACGTCTTTTTATTGTCCCCGACGACAACCGACAGCTTATCGGCCTTCTCAACGACATGGTTGTTGGTCAGGATTAGTCCGTCCGAGGTGACAATCACTCCCGATCCCAGGCTCCGCTGCGTCCGCTTCTGTTCCTGCTGCGGAGGTGTGCCAAAGAAGCGCCTGAAGAAGTCCTCTCCGAAAAACTGCCTTAAAGCGTCATCTGGAGCGCCAAAAGGATTGCTCACCTCAACCGTCTGCTCGGCAAAAATAGGAACAACCGAGGGGCTGACCTTCGCCGAAGCGTCTTCGAAGGCCTGACTGATCTCGGCCATCATATCATGAGCCGGCGGCTCGGCTGCTTGTTGAGCCTGCGCCGGGGTCTTCTCTTGCGTTACCTTTTCCGGGGCAAAACCCGGATTTGGCGCAACCAATAGGCCCGCGACAAAGCCTAAAACCAGAATAAGGGGCAAAATCACCCAGAGTTTTTTATTCCCAGTCATGAGATCACCTCCTTTTTTGCATATCTCTGACCCTCTCGGTAAATTCTCTCCAAGATCTTAAGGACACCTGAAGAATCGGTCAATTGGGCCTTAGCCTTATGGGGAATTGGACTTTGGTTCCATCCACATTACGCGCCTTCGGGTGTTTCCTTTTGATATTTGTCAACCGGTAATTCGATACTTCTCAACTTATATTTTAGGCTTTCTGGGGATTTCCTGTCAATTTTTTAAACCCCCGGCGCCGTCCCGTCGGCCCGCTTTCCAAGCGATCATTGACGTCCATTTTGTCCTCTGTTATAAATGGGGCGGCCGAGCATGAATAACCCATGAAAATCTTTTTGATCCTTTTCCTCGGGAGTGCCATCGTCCTCTGGATCTCCACGTTCGGTTACATGCTTGTCCTGAGCCTAATGGCTCTGAGGCGGCGGCACTCAACGCCGGAGATAAAGGATTGGCCGCCGATAGCCATCGTCGTCCCGGTCTTGAACGAGGAAAGCCTGATCCTGGCCAAGCTTCAAGACCTCAATCTCTGTGATTATCCCGCCGACCGGAGAACGATCGTTGTGCTTGACGGCGGGTCCCGAGACCAGACAGCCGTCCTCGTAGAGAGAGAAATCGGCCGGGGAGTACGCGTTCAACTAAAATGTATCGATGGGTCCGCCGGGAAAGCGGAGCAGATCAATTATGCCTTGCGGAAGTTGAGCCCGGACATCATCGTTATCACGGACGTTGACTCGCGTCTTGATCCGTCCTGCATTAAACAGCTTGTCCAGGTCTTGATCCAGGACCCAAAGACGGCCGTGGTTGGCGCCTCCGTGAGTCCCGCCAGCGTTCTCCTGGAGGAGCGCATTCATTGGCAGCTCCTGAATTTCCTGTGGTGGCTTGAAGGCGAAGCCTTTGATTCTTCAGGTGTCTCCGGCGTATGCTATGCGATCAGGCGCAACGCCGTGATCCCCATCTCCCGGTCTGCTCGGGCTGATGACATCAGCCTCGTCGTCTCCGCGAGCAGCGGAGGGTTTGGCTCTCGACTCTCACGCCAAGCTCGGGCGACCGAAATTCGGGTGCCTCAGACCGCCGCCGAGCTTCTGCGATATCGGCGCCGCCGCGGCAAAAGCTATAGAGCCGCTCTTCTATCCAGCCCGCGGGAGTCGCTTCTGGGGGCCGGAGCGCGCTTCGCCCGCCGCATCCGGCTTTGGCATTTCAAGGGGGCGCCTCAGCTAGCCGCCCTTTTGTTTGCAGCAGGCTGCGTGTTGACGGGGACTTCCTATCGGCCGTATGCGCTCGCAGCCCTGCTCGCCTTCGTTATTCCTATCATTGCCGTAATTTTGATATCAGCTTCGCATGTGAGAGAGAGTGGCTCCTGGTGGAAGTTGGTTTTAGCTTCAGCCCGATTTTTGGCCCTCACTCTGGTGTCGTTGCTGACCTTGAATAAATACAAATTGAAAACTGTTTCAACAAGAAGTCAATCGTGATCCGAACCCGGCATTTCAGGACAGCCTTCCGCTTCCTGGCCCATCGGTTTCGAGGTCTCCATCCCTTTGAGGTCCAGGCCCAACTGTTGAATGCCTGCAACGTCCGCTGTGTCTACTGCAGTTGCCCCGATATCGAGACTCCTCAGTTGACAACCGAGGAATGGCGGTCAATTATCCGCCGTCTTCGGAAAATGGGCACTTTGCGCCTCAAATTCCAGGGGGGAGAGCCAACACTGCGTCAGGACTTCCGCGAACTCTGCGCCGAGGCCCAGAAAGCCCAGCTGATCACGGCCACGGTCTCGAACGGCTTCAGGATAGCGTCCCAGCCAGATTTGCTGGATTATCTCGATGAGCTGATTGTGAGCCTTGACTCCACACGGCCGGAAACTAATGACCGGCTGCGGGGCAAAAATTCTTTTCAGGCGGCGGTCCAGGCCATCGACCTCGCCCTCCGCGCCAGCGTCCGCACGTTCGTAAATATGGCGGTGTCCCGAGAGAACGTCACGGACATCGAAGCCATGCTCAAATTTTGTGAAGTCCGCGGCATCAGGATGAATGCCCAGCCTGTCGTTTTCGGCCGAAAGTATTACGATGCTAGGGCACAAGCGATTGTCCTCACCCACGAGGAAATCCAAAAAGTCCACCTTCAGCTGGCTCAATGGAAACGGGAAGGACGCGGCGTTTTATTCACTGTATCCTCTTATCTGAAAGCGGTCACATGGCCGGATTTAACCATCCTAGCAACACGGAGCCCCGGAGCGTCGCCCTGTCAAGCCGGAAAGTCCTTTGTCCACATCGAGCCCAACGGCGATGTCCTCCCCTGTATCCAGCATGGAGCCAATTTTAGGCCGAAGAATGTGCTCGTGGATGGTTTGGAGGAAGCTTTTCGCCAGGCCCGGCATCATGACTGCGGCGATTGCTGGCCGGCTTATCTGAACGAGCGCAAAGCCTTGTTCGGGCTGAAGCCGGCGGCTTTGCAGGAGCTTTTTCGCCGCGGCTGAATGATGGGGTATTGTGTCCCCGAAATATCTCTATTATCATATAGGCAGTCCAGGCGGTTAAGGCTGCGCGGCCCGTATCTCTAAAAGGAGGTCTGGAGATGATCGAAGGCCAAGAAACCCAGGGCAGAGCGGCCCGCTTGAAATACGGAATGATCGGCGGCGGCAAGGGCGCCTTCATCGGAGACGTCCATCGCAAGGCGATTGCCATGGACGGGAAAGCCGCGCTTGAGGCCGGCTGCTTCTCTCAATCCTATGCGAGTACACTGGAAACTGGCGAATTCCTGGGTTTGGACCGGGATCGTCTCTACAAAACATTCGAGGATATGCTTGTTGCCGAGGGCAAGCGCAAAGACAAAATTGATTTCGTCGTTATCGCCACGCCCAATAGCACCCATTATCCCATCGCCAAATTGGCCATGGAGAACGGCATTCACGTCGTTTGCGAAAAGCCACTAACGACCAATAGCCGGGACGCCGCAGACCTGGCCCGCCTGGTTAAGGAAAAAAACATCCTTTTCTGCGTTACCTATGCCTATACCGGCTATCCTATCGTCAAACACATGCGCGGCCTGGTCCGGAACGGAGATCTCGGTGAGATCCGGTTTGTCAGCGGTGAGTATCCCCAGGATTGGCTGGCCACCCTTCTCGAGAAGACGGGCCAAAAGCAGGCCGCCTGGCGTACGGACCCGAACCTGGCCGGCGCCTCAAATTGTGTCGGCGACATCGGGAGCCATATCGAGAATATGGTCTCTTATGTGACGGAGCTCAAGATCCGGTCTCTCCTGGCCCGCCTCGACCATTTCGGCGCGGGCCGGCCTCTGGATGACAATGCCTCGATCCTTCTCAACTTCGAGGGCGGGGCCAGGGGAATATACTGGAGTTCCCAGATCGCCGTCGGCCACGACAACGGCTTTCGCGTGCGGATATACGGGACCAAGGCGGGGATGGAATGGGCCCAGGAAAATCCCAATTATCTAAGGGTCTCTTATATCGACAAACCCAGCGAAATCCTATCGCGGGGCAGAGATAAGATGCATCCCCGGGCCCAGGCTCTCTCCCGAATTCCCTCGGGCCACCCGGAGGGCTATTTTGAGGCGTTCGCCAACATCTACAGCACCTATATCACGGCCTTGAGCAAGCTGAAGTCCCATCAGGCCCTGACGGCGGATGACCTCGATTATCCCGGCGTTGAAGCCGGACTCGGTGGCGTCGAGTTCATCGAAAAATGCGTGGAAAGCTCAAACAAAGGCGCCGTCTGGATTAATTTTTAAAGGAGGAGAACATGGCGAGACCTGTGACTTTGTTTACGGGGCAGTGGGCTGACCTGCCCTTTGAGGACATCTGTAAAAAGGCGAGCGCCTGGGGCTACGACGGCCTGGAGATCGCCTGCTGGGGAGACCATATGAAAGTCCGCAAAGCCGCGAGAGACAAGGCCTATGTCGAGGAAAAGAAGCGGATCCTCAAGAAATACAACTTAAAGTGCTGGGCCCTAGGAGCGCATCTCGCCGGCCAGTGCGTCGGCGACACCTATGACAAGCGGCTGGATGGATTTGCCCCGCCCCAGGTCAAGCGCAAGCCGGAAAAGCTTCGTCTCTGGGCCATCGAAGAGATGAAAGCGACAGCCCGGGCCGCAAAGAATATGGGCTGCCAGGTTGTCAACGGTTTCATGGGGTCGCCTATCTGGAAATTCTGGTATTCCTTCCCTCCAACGTCCGAAGAAATGGTGGAGGAAGGATTCACCAAGATTCATAAGCTGTGGACGCCGATCCTGGACGAGTTCGACCGCAACGGTGTGAAGTTCGCCCTTGAGGTCCATCCGACGGAGATCGCCTTTGATCTCTACACCACTCAGCGCCTTTTCGAGAAGTTCGGGTTTCGGCCGGCCCTAGGCCTCAATTTTGACCCCAGTCATCTGGTCTGGCAGGGGCTCGAGCCGCATCTCTTCATTCGCGAGTTTCCGGACCGCATCTACCATGTCCATATGAAGGACGTGGCGGTGACCCTAGACGGGAAGGCCGGAATCCTCGGCTCGCATCTTCCCTTTGGCGATTTGAGGCGCGGCTGGAATTTCCGGTCTCTGGCGCATGGGGATGTCAATTTTGAAGAGATCATCCGGGAACTCAACAGCATCGGCTACAACGGACCGCTCTCGGTGGAGTGGGAGGACAACGGTATGGACCGGGAATACGGCGCCCGAGAGTCTCTTGATTTTGTTCGGTCCATCAATTTCTCCCCTTCCGCCGTCGCCTTTGACAAGGACATGAAATCCAAGTAATGCCGACACGATCACACTTGGAAATGACTGTCAAATGACCTCCGGAGTGGCTATTCAAGACAAGGATAACGAGGATAAAAAAATGAAGTCACTCACGCGCCGCGATTTTATCAAATCAACCACGTCAGCCGGGTTGGGAGTGGCTCTGGCCGGAGGAGTCCTGGCCCAGGAAAAGCAGCAGAAACCGGGCGCGCCCGCTGATTCCAAAGACTCCCCTGCGGTCCCAAAACCCGACGTGATCCGCGTCGCCCTCATCGGTTGCGGCGAGCAGGGCCGCGTGCTGATGGAATCGTGCCTGCGCATCCCCGGCGTCCGCTTCCTCGCCGTATGCGACATCTGGGAGTACAGCCGGCAGTACGCCAGCGGCTACCTCAACAAATACGGCCAGAAAACCAACGTCTACAAGGACTATCGCGACCTCCTGGCTAAAGAAAAAAACCTTGATGCCGCCATCGTCGCCACCCCGGACTGGATGCACGCCGAGCACACCAACGTCTGCCTCCAGGCCGGGCTCCATGTTTACTGCGAAAAAGAGATGTCGAACTCCCTGGACAAGGCTCGCTCTATGGTGCTTGCGGCGCGCAGCACAGGCAGGCTCCTCCAGATCGGTCATCAGCGCCGCAGCAACCCGCGCTACCTCCATGCCATCAATGTCCTCATCCTGAAGAAGCAACTCTTGGGCCGCGTGGACATCGGCTACGCTCAATGGAACAGGGCCAAGAGCGATATGCTCGGCTGGCCCAAAAAGTACACCATCGACCAGCCCACGCTCGAAAGGTACGGCTATAACTCCATGTTCGAACTGAGGAACTGGCGCTGGTTCAGGAAGTTCGGCGGAGGGCCGATGGTCGACCTGGGCTCGCATCAGATCGACGTCTTCAGCTGGGTCTTCGGCGTCAATCCCGCAACGATCGTCGCCAGCGGCGGGATCGACTATTACAAAGACCGCGAATGGTATGACAACGTGATGGCCATCTTTGAGTTCAACACCAAGAACGGAAAAGCCCGGGCGTTCTATCAGGTCCAAACGACCACGAAGCACGGAGGTTTCTACGAGACCTTCATGGGCGACAACGGGTCCCTGGTCATCTCGGAAGTTCCCCAGCGCGGAAACTGGGTCATGCGTGAGGCCCACGCGTCGGAATGGGACTCGCTCGTGAAGGAGGGGTTGCTTCTTTCGGAAACCGCTCCCATTCAAAAGGTGGATACGCGCAATATCATCCTCGACGTGAGAGTTACGGCCGAGGCCGGACGCTGGCCCCTACCGGTGGACCTCGCCAAGCCGCCGCACCAGCCCCATCTGGAAAATTTTTTCGATGCCATCCGCCATGGGACTCCTCTGAACTGCCCGGCCGAGCTGGCCTATGAAAGCGCGGTCGCCGTCCTCAAAGTCAACGATGCGGTCAAATCCCGCAGCCTGATCACTTTCCGGCCCGAGCAATTTAAAGCATGAAAA
>CAZOKP010000020.1:0-11581 GCA_964580435.1 uncultured Eubacteriales bacterium | reverse complement strand
GGTCAAATCCCGCAGCCTGATCACTTTCCGGCCCGAGCAATTTAAAGCATGAAAAATAAGGAGATTCAACATCGAATGGGTCCTGTCGCGGCTCGTCCCCGTCCGTCCTCGCCAAAGACCCGCCCACCCGCCCCATGTGCTGCGGGCGGGCGGGGACTGACTCCGCGCCACCCATTCTCCCTATCTATAAATTTTATTATTTTTATATTTTTAATAGCCATCGGTTTTGCGGCCGCGTCACCGCAGCAAAAGCAGGCCTGGGATGGAAACCGGACCACACCCGCACATCTCATCCCGCTTAAGGACGAGTTCGACCAGCCCATTATTCCTTCTGAACTCTATCCCCTTCCCTTCTCTTCGCGCTTTACCTGCGCTCCATGTCACGACTACGACGTTGTCCGCAAGGGGCTTCATTTCACCGATACACCCTCTCTTAATCCAGGACGCCCCGGCGAACCGTGGGTCTGGGTGGACGAAAAAACCGGCACATGCCTTCCCCTCTCCTACCGCTCGTGGGAGGGCCTGTGGAATCCTGCAGATATCGGCTTGTCAGCCTGGGATTTTACCTTGCTTTTTGGCAGGCACCTGGCCGGCGGGGGGATATCAGAGCCACAGGACAGGGACGTGACGCCCGAGTCACGGTGGAACGTCTCCGGGAAGGTCGAGATCAACTGCCTAGGCTGCCACAACGCCTTGAATATCCAGAGCCTCAGCGAATGGGCCAAGCAGATCCTGCGCCAGAATTTCCGTTGGGCGGCAACGGCGGCAGCGGGTCTCGGAGAGGTCGGCGGCATGGCCTCCCGCCTCGCCGGGACCTGGGACGTCTTTGATGGCCCCAACCCTGATGACACGGAGTGGGCCGTCGCTCCTTCGGTTAAGTACGACCGGAGTCTCTTTGACAGCAAACACCGCGTCTTTGTCAACCTCGACTATAAACCGGAAGACGTGCGCTGCCTGGCGTGTCATTCGGTCTCGGCCGCCGGGGTCGAAAAGTTCATCATCGACGGGGACGCCCATTCTGCGGCCGGGCTGAAATGCGTGAGCTGCCACCGCAATAACATCAGCCACGCAATGATCCGCGGATATGAAGGCGAAGCTGAGCATAACCCCATTCTGAGCGGCGATGACTTCACCTGCTCGGGATGCCATCTGGGAAACGAGAAGGCGGGAGGAGAGAAGGCGCTCTCGGGCCGGCTTGGAGCTCCCTATCCCCAGCACAAGGGATTCCCGGCCGTTCATTTCAAGAGGTTGGCCTGCACAGTCTGTCACTCGGGGCCATGGCCGGGAGAGAAGATGACCCGGGTCCGAACCTCCCGCGCCAACAGGCTCGGAATCTACGGCATCGCCCGTTGGAGCACCGACCTTCCCGCCATTTTCGAGCCGGTCTATATCCGCGACCGGAAAGGCAAGCTCACCCCGCACCGGCTGATGTGGCCGGCCTTCTGGGCCGAGCGGACGGACAAAACGATCCGTCCTCTTAAACCCGAACGGATTTTGGCTGCCGCCGGCGACATCCTGAGCCCGGAGCAGGGCACGGTGAACATCCTCGAGGCTTTGACCCTGGAGCTTGAACCCGACCAAACCGCCGTGCTCGTCCTCCGGGACCGGGTCTACGAGGTGAATATCGACGGCGGGCTCAGCGCCTCGCCTTTCTCGGGAGAGGTCCCTTCTCAAGAACCCCTCTGGGCGATAAAGCAAAAGGACAAGGTCGCTCCGCTCATGCCGGAATTCGACCCGGCTGCTGAAGAAATGAACCCCGATGTTGCCGCCCGGGTTCAAAAATTTCTCGCCGCCCTGGCCGGATCCAAAGGGGCTCCAGGAAAGCCAGTTTTGCTTTACAGGGATGCGCTCTATCAAGTTGTGGAAAACTATCTTGACAAAACAAAGAATCCGGGTGCGCCTGCTGCTACGCCCCGATTGGCCTGGCTCGTCGGAGAAAAGCTCCAGCCGCTTGTCCCGGAGTTCCAGTTGCGGACGATCGCGGAGCTCATCGGGTCCGAACAGACTTTGACCGAAGAACAGGTTGAACTCGTCCTCAAATCTCTGGGGCAGGCGGACAAGAACGAGCAAACAGGCAGCACAATGGGCTTTGTCTATATTTCCAGCGGCAAAATGTTCCAGCTCGGAAAGGACGGGAGACTCCAGGCCAAGGACCATGAGGCGTCCAGGCCTGTGGTCTGGCCGATGGCGCACGAAGTGCGGGCAGCGCGACAATCCCTAGGCATAAACGGATGCAAGGATTGTCACAGAGTCAGGTCGGCGTTTCTCTTCAGAAAAGCCGAAGGACGAGGCCCCCTTAAAACAGAGCAGGTCAAAGTCCTCTCCGCCAATGCGTTTATGAAACTCAACAGATCCTATCAGATGCTCTTCGGTCTTTCGTTTGCACTGCGGCCTCTGTTTAAATGGGTCCTCTTCTTTACCATTATTATTATCGCTTCCATCCTTCTGCTGGCTTTTCTGCTCGGCCTCGGCCGGGTCACGGGACTCCTCGAAAAAAGGAAGTAGTAATTCATGTTATTCCGTATCATTGCTATCGTTTCGGTCCTGGGAATCTTGGGCCGGCTGACATATCTTCGTTTTTTAAGAAAGCTCGTGACTTCCGGAATTGCGCCGGAAAAATATCTTTTCCTCGGCTACTTTTCCTGGCTCGGCCGCCAAGCTTCCGAACACTTTAGACCGTCAGTCTGGCCGCCCCGGTTCCAGTCGGTGCTTATAAAGTGGTCTGACGCCTATCCCTCGCTTTGGACAAGATGGGCCGTCGCCGGCCTCGTTTTGAGCTTTTCCTATCTCGCGGCGAGCGGATTTCTGTTCGCCCTGTTCACCTCTCGGGGGATCTTCGGCCTCCCCCTCTTCTTTCATGTCATCGCCGGGGGAATTTTTGCGCTCTGCTTGACTGCAATCCTTATTTCTCAGGCCAAGGACTATACTTTTCTTAGCCCGAAAACCGGGTCCCCCGCGTCTGCGACAGGCACGCTGCCTAAAGTCTTCTCTCGGCTTCCTCTTCAACCCGTTCTCTTCTGGCTGTTCATCGTCTCGGGCTTGTTTCTTGCCGCCACGGCTCTTTTTTCGATGCTCCCTTACTTTTCTTATAAAACCCAGCTCGGGCTCATTGAGACGCATAGATACAGCGCTCTCGTCAACCTCGTAACGGCTATCCTATTTTTAGATACAACCATTCTGCCGAAGGACAAATGATCGAACCCGCAACCCGCATAGTCCATCGTTTTGCCCATGAAGCCATGGGGACGACCTTCGAAGTGCTGATCGCCGAAGCGGAGGCAAAGTACGCCGTCCAAGTGTCGCAGGCCATTTTCCGGGAGATCGATCGCCTCGAAACCCTGTTCAGCCGCTTCAACGCCTGCAGCGAGATCGGCCAGATCAATCGGCTCGAACCCGGCCAATCCATGAGAATAGGGTTGGAAACATATGATTGTTTAAAGATGGCCGCGCTCATTAACGCAGAAACTGGCGGCGCCTTTGACATCAATTTCAGGTCCTCGGCAAGAGGAACGGCCTTCCAGGTCTTTCGCCATCAAGAGGGGTTCAGCATAAGAATTCAAGAGATACCGTCTCCGGGGACTCGGAAGATTGCGGACCTCGACCTTGGCGCCATCGGAAAAGGTTTTGCCCTGGAGCGGGCGCAAGCCATTCTCTTGGACTGGGGCATCGAGCAGGCCCTGGTTCATTCCGGAACAAGCACGGCCGTAGCGATCGGCTCAGCCCCGGATTTGAGTCCGGGCGAGACAGGATGGCCTGTGGGCGTCGGCGGGGTCTGGACTCTCCGCGGCGCCCCGAAAAGGGTGTTGCTCAAAGAGCGGGCCCTGAGCGGTTCCGGGACAGAGGCCAAAGGCCGCCATATCAAGGACCCGAGAACCGGCGGGCCAGCCGAGCAGTGTCTCGCAGCCTGGGCCTCCCATCCGCGAGCGGCTGTTGCCGACGCTCTCTCCACGGCCTTTATGGTCTTGAATCCCGGGGACGTGCGCGCTTACTGCACACGTCATCCTGAAACCTGGGCGTTGCTTGTCATCGATCAGGAGGTTTACCACATTTTCAATAAGGAAATCTTTGGATAAGGCTTATAAATCTCAAAGGAGCATCTTATGATGAAAAAAGGCCTGCTATTTGTCCTGGCTTCCGCCTTCCTGCTTGGAATAGTCGCGACACTCACGAACCCCTTGCAGGCACAGGACCAAGAGAAAGAAGAGCTCAAGCTTCAGCTGCCCAAACCCATGTTCATCGGGACACCGCGGAATATCAGCAGCCCGAACCTGGAGAAAATAACCGGCAAACCGCGCGGACCCATCTATGTGCCCAGCGGGGCAAAGCTCGTCTCGCTCGACAAGCCGGTGACCTCAAGTGATATGCAACCTGTCATCGGCGAGTTGAGCTTCGTCACAGACAGTGAGAAATCCGGAGAAGACGGCTATTTTGTCGAGCTCGGCCCGGGCAAGCAATGGGTCCAGATCGACCTCAAGGCCTCCTTTAATCTCTGGGCCATCCTGGTCTGGCATTACCACAGCCAGGCCCGGGTTTACCGCGATGTCATCGTCCAAGTTTCTGAAGATAAAGACTTTGTCAGCGGAGTCACGACCATTTTCAACAACGACCACGACAACTCCTCGGGCCTGGGCGTGGGCAAGGACAAGGAGTATATCGAAACTTACGAGGGCAAGTTCATCGACCCGCGGGGCATTAAAGCAAGGTATGTGCGCCTCTGGAGCAACGGGAACACGGCCAACGACATGAATCACTATGTCGAAGTGGGGGTTTACGGCACGCCGGCGAAATGAACAAAAAGGCCTTTGCCGGGCTGTTCTTCCTCCTCTTGCTCGCAGCGTCCCTCTTCCGCTTAAACGGGCTGGGCCTCAGGCCGATGCATCATGACGAGGCCAACCAGGCCTTTAAATTCGGATCTCTGCTCGAACGAGGCGAATACCGCTATGATAAGGAAGACCACCACGGGCCAAGCCTTTACTATCTTTCCCTTCCCTTTGCCCGCATCTTCGGCAAAAACACACTGGCTTCGCTGAGCGAGGGATCTCTGCGCTTCGTGCCGGCTTTTTTCGGGCTCGCCACGGTGCTTCTTTTGCTCCTTTTCATTCCGGCTTTAGGCCGCCTCGCCGTATTCTGGAGCGCGCTGGGCCTGGCCTTTTCGCCCATCATGACGTATTTCAGCCGCTTCTATATCCAAGAAACCCTCCTTGTCTTTTTCGTGACCGGGTTCATTGCTTTTCTCTGGCGCTACACGATGCGGCCGTCGTGGGGTTGGGCCCTGGCGGCGGGGATTTTTGCCGGAATGATGTACGCCACCAAAGAAACATCGGTTATTGCCTTCGGAGCGATTGCCGCCGCTCTTCCCATTGCGCTTCTCCCTTCAAAATACAGCCCAGAGCGTGAGGCGGCTCCACGGAAACCACGGGCCGTTCATTTAATTCTCGGGCTGGCCGCGGCCTTCCTGACCGCCCTCGTCCTTTTTACTTCTTTTTTTCAAAACCCGATGGGATTCCTTGATTCGCTCCTGACATTCAGGGTTTATTTTGTCCGGGCCGGGGAGAGCGGCTTCCATATTCATCCCTGGTATTACTATTTCCAGCTCCTTGCTTTCTCCAAGGGCGCGGCGAGGCTCTTGTGGAGCGAAGCGTTCATCCTTGTCCTGGCCGTCGCCGGAAGCATGGCCGCGTTTAAAATCCGGCCTTCAGAACAACCTCGACCGTCTTTCCTGAAGTTCATCTTTGTCTATACTTTGACGGCAACAGTTGCCTACTCTCTCATCCCCTACAAAACTCCCTGGAATGTTCTGCCTTTTTACATTGGGTTTATCCTGCTTGCCGGAGGCGGAAGCGCCTTTGTTCTCAACGCCTGCCCCAACACAATCGGCCGGGGCTTGCTCCTGCTCTTGCTCTTGGCCGGGTTTCTCAACCTGTCCGCCGCGGACTACAGGGCCAATTATTTATATCCCGCTGATCCCTCCAATCCTTATGTCTATGCCCAGACGAGCCCTGATTTCCTAAAGCTCGTCCGTCGCATCGAGGACCTGGCATCCCTTGACCCTGAGGGCAAAAAGATGCTGATCAAAGTCATCGCCAGTCCCTCTGAAACCTGGCCGCTGCCCTGGTACTTGAGAAGCTTTGGCCGAGTCGGCTATTGGACGAGCGCGCAAGAGGCCGGCGAGATAGACGCGCCTCAGTTGATCATTTCGTCGGCCGAGGAAGCGGGCAAACTGGAAGACGAATTAAAGGACATTTACCGATCGGAATACTATGCCTTGCGGCCTGAGGTATTCCTTGTTCTCCATGTCCGGGAAGACCTCTGGCAGAAGTTTTTGGATAGTCGCGGTCAAAACTGAAGCAAAGATGGATCTATCGATCATCATTCCGGCCTTCAACGAGTCAAAAAAGATCGGCCGCGATGTGGAAGCGGCATCGTCTTTCTTTAACGCGGCGGGGCTTGAGGGCGAAATCATCATCGTCGATGACGGCAGCTCAGATGATACGGCAGAGGCAGCCCGCCGGCCCATTATTCCTCCAGCGGTGAAAAGGTTGGTCATCAGGCTGGAGAAGAATTCCGGAAAGGGCGCGGCGGTCAAGCGCGGCATCCTCGAAAGCAAGGGAACGGTCGTGCTCTATGCCGACAGCGGCACCTGCATTCCCTTCGCCAACGCTCTCCCGGTGATCCGAAAAATAATGGCCGGAGAATTGGACCTCGGGCTGGCTTCCCGCCGCCTCAGGGAAACGGTAATCCAGAGGAATCGGCCGCTCCGACGGAGAGCGATCTCCTGGATATTTCATCAGGCGGCGGTCGCGGTCGTGGGGCTCCCCCGCTGGATATCTGATTCCCAGTGCGGGTTTAAAGTGTATCGGGGCGAGATCGCCAGGGAGCTTTACTCGAAGCTCAGCACGTCCGGATTCCTGTTCGAGCTTGAAATCATCCTCAAGGCTGTCCGGCGCGGGTTCCGGATCGAAGAATTCCCGGTCGAGTGGACCTGCGACCTCGACAGCCGGCTGCATCCCGGCGCCCAGGCCAAGAATGTGGCCAAGGAGCTCTTTGAGATCCGGGCCATGACAAAAAACTGGAGGAATCCCGGGCAGCCTTAAACAGGGAAAGGATTGGTCATGAGCAATAAGACATCTGCGGTGGATCAGCGCTGGGTTCAGGAATTTCCGGGCGCTATCTTTGTCTGCGATACGGAAGGAATAATCCTGGAGATGAACAACAAAGCAGCCCAGAGTTGCCAAAAAGCCGGGGGCAAGAAGTTGATCGGAACGAATGTTCTCGACTGCCACGCCGAGCCGGCCAGGATCAAAATCCGAGAATTGCTGGACAAGCAAAAGACCAACGTTTACACTATTGAAAAAGCCGGCGGGAAAAAGCTCATCTACCAGGGGCCCTGGTATCGGAAAGGCAAATTTGCCGGCCTCGTCGAGCTGTCTCTCGAAATTCCTTTCGATATCCCGCACTTCATCCGGGAGGGCTGAGGAGGAAAATTTCCGGCGGCTAAAATCGTCGAAGAAGCAAAGAAAGCCCGCCGGTATTATGAGCGCAAGAACGTCACTCAGATCACAGACGACATCAGCATCGCCTCCGGACACAAGCCCTGACCTCTAGTCGAAAAGCCTACTTGCTGACGGGCTGGTCTAAAAAGCAGGTCCTATTGCCTCCCCCGATCGTGTCCTGCTGGTTGGAGTTCCAGACGAGATTCCAGAATCAGGCGCTGGGCGCTGTGTTCCAGGAATCTTGGCGTTTAGAGGTTGATCTTCCGGGTGATGAAAGCGCGATAAACAAAAAATTTGTTTTTCCCCTTGCCCGAGACCGGAACCGCCTGGTCTAGGAATGTCGCGCTGGCCTCGGCTTCTATCTTTGCGTCTTTGGGCAGGCGCAGCTTCAATTTTGGCTCCAGGCTTCCCTGGGGATAACTGAACCAGGTAATGACGACGCCTTTCTTTCCCCTCGCGGCGTATTTGACGTTGCTGTCTTCAATAACCAAGGCCTTATCCGACTTTAAACGGAGGGACACACTGAATGGCTGTTTCGCGAAATCAAGGGCTATCGCCAGGTCGATAATTCGTTCCGCGCCTTTTTCTTCGGACCGAGAAACGACTTTTTCTTTGACCCAGTCCTGGTCCAGCGGATACTCGATTTCCTTAACACATGACCACTCATTTAGGACCTGCGTTTGTCCGTTAATATCGGCCTCAATTCCGCGCAGGTAATCGCCGCTCGAAAATTCAATTGATGTTTTGTCCTTTTGGGCATCCCATTTTTGCGTTATTGTAACAACCTGCTCCCACGGCAATGTGTAGCTGGGGAGCGTGAGAAGATAAATGGCAACCCCGATGATAAGAACGCCAAGAGGGACAAGCGTGAACGGCCGGCGAAATCTCTTGAGCCCGAAGAGGTCCCTGGAATAGCTCCGGTAAACCGCCGCAAACCCGAGTAGAAAAGGCATCGCCCAGAGGAACAAAAACAGAATGAACGCGGCGATGAAAAGGCTGAAGACGAATGACGTTTTGAACATGGGGAAGGCAAAAATTCCCGCCGTCCTGTAAATAAACTCGAAATATTCGGGAAGGATGAGGAGCCGGAACATCAGATACGGAGAGAGCAGCCAAAGAAGTGCTTTGAGCCAAGACCAGGGCGCGAGGCAGGCCAGGCTGATAAAGAGAAGCCCTGCGGCAGGATACAAGGCCAGGCGAGGGCCGCCAAAAATCCAGGCTAAGAGGATCAGAACGGCGAGGTAAATCGCGGCCCTGATCAGATAAAAAAAGCTGTTTTTTCTCAGTTTCCATGGCCATGTCACCTGCAGGGCCAGCCATATCCCCAAGAAAAGAAAGATAAAAGCAAAGATAAAATAGGGGCCCGGATGGGCGAACCAGGGAAGCCGCTGGCCTTTGAGCAGCTGCATCGTCCATTGAGAAGCGACTGCCGTGATCACAACAATAAACAGCATGACAACGAGCTTCGGCCAAGAAAGCCTGATTCTTTTATCCTCTTCGAGGTTCACCCTCTTTTTCCTGGCCCGGACGAGCGTCAATATTCCGACAACGATGCTGAAAACGACGAACAAGGAGAGCCACGCGGGCCTAATAAACAGAGGCTTCCCCCCGGCCATAACCAGCATATAATGGCCCGCTTTTTCCTTGGGCTGCCCCCGGTCAAACTTTTGGACAAGCGCCAGGATCAGCTTGCCGCTGCGCTCCAACCCGTCGGGTTTGAAAAAGGCCATGGAATCATTCCGGGTGTGGATGGGAAAACGGACATCACTCACAAAGGCGATCGCCGGAATTCCTTTATCCATAAAAGGTTCGTGATCGGAGCCCGCCCCGCCCAAGGTCCCGTTCGTGCTTTGGAAGTGCGTCGGATAGTCGATATCGCTGTAACCCAGCTCATGGAAGGCATCGATGCTCGCCCTGACCAGCCACTCGGGGCTCTGGGCTTTGGGCGTATCGATCCAGAGCATAAGCGGCGCATCGTCACTGGTCATATCGAGCTGGAGCATCAGGGCCACATTTTTAAGCGGATAATGCTCGACAAAATTCTTCGACCCGACCAAGCCGGATTCTTCGCCGCAGAAGGCCACAAAAACTAGGGTGGATTGGCGCTTCTCCTGGCAGAGGACCCGGGCGATCTCGAGCATCGCCGCAACACCCGAAGCGTCATCGTCGGCTCCGGCGATCTCGGGCGTCGCGGAATCGATATGGCCACCGATAACGATTTCCCGGGCCGTCTCGCCGGGGAAACGGCCGATCACATTAAAGCTCGACGTATTGATGTTTTTCGAGGAGGTCACGGGCTGCCATTCCACCTGGCAACCGTATTCGGCCAGTTTCTGGGCCGTATATCTCAGGGCAGCAATTTCCTGGGGCGAGCCCATCGGCCGAGGCCCAATCGTCTCGGCAAAGTAGCGCACGTGTTCCAAGGCTCTCTCTTTAGAAAAATCGCTTGCCTGCGAAAAGACCGCGACAAAAAGGAGAATCACTGCGATCCCGATTTTGAGCGCCAGACTTTTTTTCATGGTCCCCTCCTTCGAGTTGCCTCTAATCTTTTAAATGTTCATTTTCCCTGTCGCTTCATGACGCGCGGAAAGCGGCAGCGCGGCTCAGGCGGACCGGCACTTCCCCGATTGATCTGAGGCCGGCCTTCTCAGCCGATGCTACGATCTCATCATAACTTATATCCGACACGTGAATCTTGGGCTCGACCAGCAGAAAGAGTCCGTCCGGCTGCAAAGCATCCTTTATTTCGGCGAAAAAACGCACCAGATCTCCGACCTCATGGGCCATCCAGAACGCCAGCGCGAAATCGACTTTTTGGCTGACGCCGAGCTTGTTTTTCTCGCTCAACTGCAGGAGGACACGGCCGGACACGCTAGCTCGTTCCGCCCGCCGTTTTACTATTTGCAGCATTCCCGGGCTGATGTCCGCCGCAATCACCAGGCCTTTTTCTCCCACTATCCTGGCCATGGGGATCGTGAAAAACCCGGGCCCGCATCCGACATCAAGAACCGTGTCTCCCGGTTTGATGAAGCGAGCGAGGATCTCGTTCGGGTCGTGGAACATCCTCCGGAAGAAATTGGTCAGTGTGAACGACAGCCAGGGAGGACAGACATGGCCGGCCATTCTTCAGCCCTTTACGCTCTCTTCTGCCGCCTTCCTCTCTTTTTCAGAGCCTCTGTTGCCTTGGCAATAAAATCCCAGATTTCAGGCCCGACTGTTTGGTATTCTGCGGGCATCTGGCCGGCCCTGTAAGCTTCGCCTATGCGTGCTTTGAGATTGGGATGACCGCCATAGCCTTCGTCAAACAGGGAATGCCATCTCCGGGCCAAGTCTTGGGCTGTTTCGCTGGCCGGGTCCGCATTCACATTCTGCTTGACTTCATCGATCAAGGCCGCCCACTTTTCCTGATAGGCCTTGATTTTGGCAGGCCCGAGTTCCTTGCCCAGTTCCTCAAATTCCTTGAGCTCCTTTGCAGTAAAAAACCTTTCTTGCCACGTTTTTTTGGTTTCTTCGCTCATTTGTATCACCTCAATGACTTTAACGATCTTAGACCAATATATCTTTTTGCTCTTTTCGATTGTCCTGACCACCTCCCGGAGTGCCCGCGAAGCCTGTTCGAGCCGGCGAACTTCATCATCGATGATCCCCGCCTGAATCAGCAAAGATTTCTTGACCTCAAACCCCGGCCGCCCGAGAAGCTCTTTGATTTTCTCGAGCGAAAATCCGAGGAATTTCAGGGTGACGACCAGCTGCAAACGCAACAGGTCATCCTCGGTGTACAGACGGTATCCGTTGGGCCGCCGCGCGGAAGGTTCAAGCAGTCCGATCTCGTCATAATAGTGAAGGGTCCGCACCGTCACCTTGGTCAGGTCAGCGAATTCCTTTATCAAGTACTCTTTTTTCACGGTAACTCTCTACAGAGATGGATTATAAAGTATGACGTAACGTTAAAGTCAAGCCTTTTTTTGAACGGACGAATTTATTCGCTGGGATTAAGTAACGTGTCCCCCTATTTAGTCCGCCTATTTAGAGTTCGCGGATCCAGATGTTTCTGTAGCGGACCGGGTTGCCGTGGTCTTGAAGCGAAA
>CAZOKP010000019.1:0-35785 GCA_964580435.1 uncultured Eubacteriales bacterium | reverse complement strand
CCGCGCCCCGGCGCCAGAAGCTGGCCGAAGTCCTGCAGATCAGCCGGCAGATGGTTTTTCCGCGCGGCATCCAGACCAATGTTCACATTTCCTTCGCCAAGCCGGTCAGAGGAAAGGATCTGGCCGATGATGAAGTGATGCCCGCAGTGATCAAGATCGCGCGCCATCTCCTTGAGGATCACATGGAATCTTTAAGAACCACGCGCTGAAGCCATCGCGTCTTTTTCTTGACACCGATTATCCGCCGGCGATATATTCTTTTCGGGAAAGGCAAAATAAGAGATTTGCCTAGCCCATCAAATCGCCAATTTTGGAGTAGTCATGCGAAAAGCCATTCTTGTAACCGCCGTCGTATTGCTTGTTATTATCCTGGTCCTTCCAGGGATTCAAAGCCAGGACCCCCGTCTGCAGAATGCCTTCCGTCGTCCGGAACTGAACGGTTGGATATTCGTGCATCTTCAGGGCTCGGCCGGTCAGGTCGGTTTCCAACACGGCTATCTCCTGTCGCCCGAAATCGACGACGCCTTCAAAGTCGTCAAACTCGGGCTCACTCACGACAACAACAGAGACTGGCAGTTCTTTCGTGAAACTGCCAAAAACATATTGTGGCCGCATGTCGAGCAGGAGTACCAGGATGAGCTGCAGGGGATCGTCGAAGGCTTAAATGCCAAGCGCGTCAAAATGGATATCTGGGACGTTGTCGCGATGAACGCTTTCCCCGAGCTCTCTTACTACGTGGACTGGCTCAAAAAGCAAAAAGCTTCACCGAGCGCAGACAATGTTACAAGGGTAGCGGAACGCTGCAGCGCCATCGTAGCCACGGGTAGCTACACAAAGGACGGGAAAGTCGTCATCGGCCACAGCATTTGGTCAACTTACCTGGATGGCCAGCGCTGGAACATCATCTTCGACATTGTTCCCGAAAACGGCTACCGCATCCTGATGGATGGTTTTCCGGGGCTCATTCATAGCGCCGATGATTTCGGGATGAACTCTGCCGGCATTTTAATCACCGAGACCACCATCACGGGATTCTTCGGCTGGAATTCGGAGGGCATCCCCGAGTTCGTCCGCGCGCGCAAGGCCACGCAATACTCAACTTCGATTGATGATTTCGCGCAGATCATGAAGACGGGGAACAACGGCGGTTACGCCAACAACTGGCTTGTCGCTGATCGAAAGAATAACGAGATTGCCAGCCTCGAACTGGGGTTGAAAAACGTCACTTTGCTGCGGACCAAGGACGGGTACTTTTGCGGCGCCAATTTCCCGGTCAACGAGAAATTAATCAGGGAAGAGACGGGTTTCGACCCCACCGATTTGGGATTGAGCGCCAACGCGCGACGCGTGCGCTGGGAGGAACTGATGGCCGAGTATAAAGGCAAGGTCGACGTCGCCGCCGGCCAGACGTTTCTTTCGGACCACTGGGACACTTACGAAAAAAAGGAAGCTCCAAGCGAGAGGACTTTGTGCGGCCACGTCGACCTTTCTCCGCGCGGCATGAAGGGATGGCAGGAGCCTTACGGCATAGCAGGAACGGCGCAGGCGAAGGTCGCGGATGCCTCGATGGCGGAGCGGATGTCGTTCATGGCAGCCATGGGGCATCCGTGCGGCATCGATTTCAAAGCCGCAGCGCACCTGCGCCTCCACCCCCAGTTTAGCTGGCAAAAGGAGTACCTGCGGGACCTCGATTCCCGTCCATGGACCAAATTCACTATCGCCAAATAGCGCTTCCGCTCAATCCTCGCCGTGATAGCACAGAGATGGCTCCGCTTCTGGTCAACGGCCTGAAGCTCTTATCGCCGTCTTGGACAAGACCAACCACGAAATCACTCCGCTGCTCCGCCTGCCGGTTTCTCTGGTTCCCCCGACGTGAGGAAATGGAAGGCCCTGTTCATGTCCCTGTGGTTGGCCACGAGAACCAGGGTGTCTCCTGCCTCGATGGCAAACTCTGCCCCGGGACTCGCGAACGACTCTTCGCCCCTGACAACGGCGATCACGGTCGCGCCCGTCTTCTTCCGGAGGTCGATCGTCCGCAGAATCTTCCCCGCCGGCCATGATCCTTTCACGACATAAAAGGTTTCGGCCGTCCCGGCTGAAAGAAAGTCGGCGATCCTTTCCACGGACGGCTTGACAGCTTCACACGTGCCTCGCAGAAGTCCATAGCATTCGCCCCTGAGAACTTTGACTTGGGCGTCGATGATGTTCCGGGGAATATAATATTTGTCCAGGACGCGGGTGAATATCTCGATCGAGGTCTCGAATTCTTCCGGGATGACGTCGTTGGCGCCGAGGCCGTACAACTCATCAATTTCAGAAGCGTACCGCGTCCGGACGATGATAAAAAGGTCGGGGTTCAACTCCCGTGCCGCCCTGACTCCCCGGCGCGTTGTCGCCGGGTCGGAAATGGCAAAGACCATGCTCCTGGCTCTCTCGATTCGCGCTGCCTTCAGAATGGTGCGGCTCGACGTATCCCCGAAAATAATTGGTTCTTCGGCCGCCGCGGCAGTCCGGACCGTTTCGGGATTCAACTCGAGAATGACATAGCTGACCCCTGCCTCCTTGAGGACGTGGGCCAGGTTGCGGCCGTTGAGACCATAACCGGCGATGATCACATGGTCCTGGAACGTTCGTATCGCCTTTTCCCCGCTCTGCGGAAGTCGGTCTTTCCAGCGGAACGCCCTCTCTGTTCTTGCCGCCAAAACAGGAGAAACCTGAATGAGGAAGGGTGTTGCGAGGATGGTCAGGATGGAGGAGGCGAGAAAGACCTGAAAGATATTCCCCGGAAGCAGGCCATTGGCCCGGCCGACGCTCGCCAGGACGAAGGAGAATTCTCCGATCTGGGCCAAAGCCAGTCCCGTGATGAGAGAGATTCGGGAGCCGTAGCCCAGAATCCTAACCGTCAGAATGACAATAAATGCCTTCAGGACAAGGATAGAAAGCACGAGGCCAAGGACAAGGAACTTGGAGCTCCAGACGACTCCCGTGTTGAGCAGCATCCCGATGGAGATGAAAAAGAGGCTGTTGAAAACATCCTTGAATGGCAGTATATCGGAAACCACTTGATGGCTGTATTCCGATTCCGAGATGATAACCCCGGCCAGGAAGGCGCCGAGAGCCAGGGAAAGTCCGAGCGAAGACGTCAGCGAGGCCATTCCCAAGCAAACAAAGAGCGAGGTGATAAGAAAAATCTCCCTAATCCGGGTTCTGACTACCTGGTGCAGGATTCGGGGCATGAGATATCTAGCGACCGCAAAAACGGCTGCGATGGCTGCTCCGCTGAGCAGGAAGCGGGACAGTATGGCCAATGGCGACGCAGACCGTATATTGCCCAGGACGGGGACCAAAGCGATCATTGGCACGATCGCCATATCCTGGAAGATCAGGATGCCAAGTGAGATCCGGCCCTGAGGAGCGTCAGTTTCTCCTCGATCGGAAAGAATTTTCAGGACCACGGCCGTGCTGCTCAGCGAGACGAGAAAGCCATAAAAGACCGCATCCTTGACGGGGACCTTCAAAAAATGCAGGACTAGGACCGCGGCCGTTGTGGTCAGCAGGATCTGAAGTCCGCCCCCCACCCAAAAATTCCGTTGAATCCGTTTAAGCCTGTCCAGAGTGAATTCCAGGCCGATCATAAAGAGGAGCATGACGACGCCGATCTCGGCCAGGATATCGATGGTTTCAATGTCCTTGACAAGAGAAAATCCGCCCGGGCCGATTAGAACTCCGGTCAGGAGAAACCCGACCACGGGCGGGAGCTTGATCTTCTGAGAAATCAAAATGACGAGGATGGAGGCTGCCAGAAGGATGACCAGCTGTCCCAGGATCATTAGGTTCATGGTTTCAGTGCCGCCTCAATTGAGCTTATAGCACAGAAAAAAAGAGCCGGTCAACATGGGGGATGGAGAACTAGGACCAAAGGTCTTTAAGGATCTCTATTTTGAGCCCAATGAGTCCGTCAATGCTCCTTCCGGCCTTTCATAAGCGAGAAGGACAAGTAACAAGGGACGTCTCTTGTTGAGTCGAGGAAAAGTCCCGCAAAAGATGAGAAATATGATGATTTATAAAAATATCTTGTTTTTAAGAAATTTATCTTGTACCATGAGGGCATGACAAAAATGCAGACAACCCTCTCGAAACGTGGCCAGACCGTGGTTCCCGCTCAGATTCGCAAACGCCACCAGATTATGGAAGGGGACAAGCTGGTTTGGATCGACGACGGCGAAACCCTAAAAATTGTACCTATTCCGAACGACCCGATTGGCGCGCTCAGGGGACTCGCCAAAGGCGAACGTTTGCTCGAGGAGCTGATGAAGTATCGTCGCGAGGAGCGCAAGCGTGAGCGTTGAGCGCTTTGTTCTTGATACGTCCGCCCTCCTGGCCTTCATGACTGGTGAAGAAGGCGCGAATGTCGTGGAGGAGATTTTACGCAGCAAGGGAGCCAAGACCTTCATTCCGTGGCCCGTCGTTTTCGAAATATACTATGTCACTAGGCATAAGCGCGGCGAAAAAGAAGCTGACAAGCGCTATGTTTTGGTCAAGGAATTGCCCGCCACTATCCTTTGGCAGGCCGAAGAGCCGGAGGTCCTGACCGCGGCCCGCTTTAAGGCGCTCTTCCGGATTTCGTTCGCCGATTCCATCATTGCGGCTGCAGCTTCTCGGCTAAACGCGGTCCTCGTCCACAAAGATCCAGAATTTGAACCTCTGGCTAAGGTGATTAAGCTCCGGTCGTTACTATCGCAACGTTAAGAAGAAATGGTTTATGGGTATTTCTCGACGAGCTCCTGAAAGCGGGGGAGGGAACGGAGGGGAGTCTAGACTGGGTCGATTTTGAGCCGGAGAATAGACAGTTCGCCGGGGATCGAGAGAAAATATGAATTTCCCGGAGAAAGTGCCTTTGGGCGTCATCACCATTTCCGTCATCATGTTTTTTGTGGCTTTGGCCACGGATATATTTTGGGTGGGGAGGTGGGTCGGCGGAGTTTTTCCCTCGACCATACCCATTGATGACAAGGTTTATGGCGCTTTTGCCGCGCCGGATATTATCTTGTCCATCTTTCTTTATGTCGGAGCTTTCGGCCTCATTAAAATGAGAAAATGGGGCTTTGTTGCGGCCTATTTCGCCATGGGAATGTGGCTTTTCGACTCCGTGCTTGTCCTCGGTATCACCAAGCTCTCCCGGATCAACATCATCGGCCCGAGCCTCTTTTTTGTCTTTTTCACGGTCATTTATCTCTGGACGAGAAGGAACCTGTTTGATTAGCGATTTCCGTGCAGACGTGCATATTTAACAGGTTTTAGTCATCGCGAGCGACCGAAGGGAGCGTGGTAATCCGACGCGGTCGTTGCGAGGCCTCTTGACCGAAGCAATCTCAGTTTGGGATTGCCGCGTCGCTCCGCTCCTCGCAATGACAAAGGAACGTCCCCCACTTAGCCGACTCTTGCTTCTTCGGTGAAAGTCAGCTATCCTAATCCACTGTTATTTTAGGAGGAATAATCATGGCAATTATCCTAGATGGACGCAACCTCACGGTCGAGAAAGTCGTCGAGGTAGCCCGCGGAAACGAGCCGGTGGAGCTTCATCCTGAGGCCAAGAAAAGAATCGAGAAATGCCGCGTTCTTCTCGAGGACAAAATCCAGAAGCGCGAGATCATGTACGGCGTCAACACGGGAATCGGTGAGCTGTCCGAGGTCGTCTTGACCCAGGAACAAGTTGAAAAATATCAACGCTATATCATCTACAGCCATGCCGCAGGCTACGGCAAGCCCTTACCGATTGATGTTGTGCGGGCGGCTATGCTGAGCCGGATCAGCTGCCACTGCCACGGCCACTCCGGGATGCGGCTGGTGGTGACCGAGACCCTAAAAGATATGCTCAACAAGGGCGTGACTCCTGTCGTTTGCGAGAAGGGGTCGGTGGGAGCCTGCGGCGACCTTGCGCCGATGTCGCAGATTGCCCTGGCACTCATGGGAGAAGGCGATGCTTTTTATGAAGGGGAGCGGCTTCCTGCGGCTGAAGCGCTCAAGAGAGCCGGCATCAAGCCGGTCGTCCTCCATGCCCGCGACGGCCTGGCAACGATCAATGGCTCCAATGTCATCACTGGGCTCGGCGCCCTCGAGGTTTACGATGCCCAGCGGTGGCTGAAGAATTCGGAAATCGCTGCCGCCATGACGCTTGAAGTTGTCAATGCCAACATGAAAGCTTATGACGAGCGTCTTCATAAAACCCGCGGCTATCCCGGCGCCCTGGAATCCGCTGAAAATATCCGCCGTATCACTGAGGGCAGCGAGCTCCTGGCCAAGATCGGGAAAAAGAAAGTCCAGGATGCCTACAGCCTCCGCAGCACGCCGCAGGTCGTCGGCGCGGCCCGCGACGCCCTCAAATGGACGCGCTACATGCTCGAAGTCGAGCTCAACGGGGCCGCAGACAACCCTGTCTTTTTCCCGGATGAACAGCTCGTCCTGACGGGCGCCAATTTCCAGGGTACGCCGCAGGCATTCGCCCTCGAGCTTTTGGGAACGTCGGTGACAACGGTCGCAGTGCTTTCCGAGCGACGCCTCAACCGTCTGATGAACCCTCATTTGAATGTCGGGCTCCCGGCTTTCCTGACCAAGGGAGCGGGCATGTTCTCTGGGTTGATGCTGTCGCAGTATACGGCCGGCGCGCTCGTCTGCGAGAACCGCATACTGTCCCATCCGGCTGCCACAGGGTCCATTCCGGCTGCCGCCGACCAGGAAGACTTTGTCAGTATGGGCTGGACCACGGCGCTCAAGACCCAGCAGATCCTTGACAATGCCCAGGCTGTGCTGGCCATAGAGATGATGGCCGGAGCGCAGGCAATCGATTTTCGCAAGCCGCTCCAGCCGAGCAAAGGCGCCCAGGCGGCTTATGATGTCATCCGGAAGTATGTGGCCCATCTGGAAGAGGACAGGCCGATTTTCGACGACATCAACAAGCTAAAGGAAGTTGTTCAGTCGGGAGAGATCCTCGGGGCCGTGGAAAAAGCTGTCGGCGAGTTGAAATAGAAACGAAATCTGCCTTGTTTAAAGCTCTCATCTTTGATATGGACGGGTTGATGATCGACAGTGAACGTCTCTATTGGCAGGTCGAGCGGGATATCGCCCGGAGATTCGAAAAAAAGGTCAAAGAGGAGACGCTCTGGAAGATGATGGGGAGGCGGCCGATCGAGGGGCTGAGGATTTTTGTAGAAGACCTGAAGCTGCCGATCACGGCCGAGCAGGCGTTGCAGATGCGAGACCAGCGGATGCGGGAGAAGTATAAGAACGAATCTGAAGCGATGCCAGGCCTATTCCATATGCTGGACACGTTTTATAACAGGCTGCAGCTTGCCGTCTGCACGGGTGCGCAGAGAGAGTTCCTGGATATCGTGGTCGATCGGCTCGGCATCCGTGGGAAGTTCCAAGTCCTGCAAGCTTCCGACAAAATGAAGCAAGGGAAACCTCACCCGGAAATTTACCTGGCTTGCTGCGAAAAACTCGGCCTTAAAGCTGCAGAAAGCGTGGTGTTGGAAGATTCCTCTAACGGCGCGCTGGCGGGGAAACGGGCGGGCTGCTATGTGATTGCCGTCCCCTCGGATTATTCCCGGGGCCAGGACTTCAGGTTTGTCGATTTTGTGGCCGCAGATCTTTTTGAGGCCGAGAGACACATTTCGGGATTATTACAACTGCGATAATTTACGCGTCGTTGCGAGGCATTCTGCACTTTCGAGATGACGAACCCTAACGAAGTCATTGCGAACGATAGCGAAGCAATCTCAGTTTAAGTCGCCGCGTTGCTTGTCCTCTTATTTCTCAATCTTCTTAAGAACAAGCTAAATAATTCTTGCTCCTTGGGCCTTCTCTGAATAACATTATCAGTGAGGAGATTGCCAATGGCAGAAGGAAAAATCGCTCTAGTTACAGCCAGCAGCCGAGGGATCGGCAGGGAGATTGCGATAAGACTGGCGGATGACGTGTCCGCAGTTGCCGTCCATTATCACACTGACAGGGATGCGGCTGAGGGGGTTTTAGCAGAGATCAAGAAAAAAGGAAAATTATACCGTGCCTTTCCTGCTGATCTGGAGAAGGAAGACGAGGCCACAGGTTTGGTCAGCGCCGCCGAGGCCGAGTTCGGCAGGATCGATATCCTGGTGAATAATTATGGCCCTCTCATTTCAAAACCGTGGCAAGAAGTGACGACGGCAGAATGGGAGGCTATGTTCAGGGGGGATTTCTTAAGCGCGCTTCACTGCCTCAAAGCAGCCCTGCCCGGAATGAGGGCACGGAAATGGGGCCGAATAATTAATATCGGTTACAGCCGCGTGGAACATCTCGGAGCCTTCGCTATGATTGCTCCATACGCAGTCGCTAAAACTGCGCTTCTCATATTAACCCGCTCGGTCGCTGTCTCTGAGGCCAAGTCAGGCGTGACCGTAAACATGGTCTCGCCCGGACTTATCGAAGGCGGCGTGATGCCTGGCAAGAAGACAATCTCCGAAGAGTTGATCGGGACACGAATGGATGTCGCCGAGGCCGTCAGCTTCCTGGCCTCTGATAAATCCGGTCACATCACCGGCACAAACCTGATCGTCGCTGGCGCCTGGAAACTCTGAAGGGCAAGTTATTCAACGGAAGTCTGAGGAGGCATTTATGCAGAAAGGGACAAAACTCGCCTTGCTTGTCGCGACCATACCTTTTATCACGCTGGTTTTTGCCCTTCCCCTGGTCAATCGGATTAAACCCGTCATTTTGGGCTTTCCCTTTATTTTGTTCTGGATTGTCGTCTGGGTCATTCTGACTCCTGCCATCCTTTTCGCCGCTTATATGCTCGAAAAGAAATTCAATGTTCCAGACGAGGAAGATAAGGCGTGAATCCGGCCCTCCTCATCATTTTCGGCACGATCATCTTTTCCTCCTTCCTCGGCGTTTATGCCGGGAGGCGGGTTAAGATGAACCTGGAAAACTGGACCGTAGGAGGCCGGCACTTTGGGATCATACTGATTTGGCTTTTGATGGCCGGAGAGATTTATACGACGTTTACTTTTTTGGGGGCGAGCGGCTGGGCTTATTCCAAAGGCGCTCCGACGTATTACATCATTATTTACGGGACTCTGGCTTATACGCTTTCCTTCTTTATCCTGCCGGCGCTCTGGCAGGTCGGAAAACGCTACGGTCTTCATACTCAGCCTGATTTTTTCGCCAAAATTTACGGCAGCCGTTTTCTTGGGATTTTCGTGGCTATAATAGGAATTCTTTCGATAATTCCTTATCTTCAGCTCCAGTTGACAGGCCTGGGATTTATCGTGGAAGTGGCCAGCAAAGGGGCGGTCAATTCCCGTTTGGCCATCGTGATCTCATTTATCCTGACCTGTGCTTTTGTCTATTCCAGCGGGATCAGGGGAACGGCCTGGGTTTCTGTGATCAAGGATATAATGATGATCCTGGCAGTTGGGATCGTCGGCATCGGCGTCCCCCATATTTATTTCGGCGGTTATGGAAAGATGTTCCGCCTGCTTATCGCCCAGAAGCCTCAGCATCTCATTTTTCCTGGGACGGCCGCCCACATGGATGTTCTCTGGGTCATGTCGACCGTCCTCCTGACGGGAATGGGCTTTTACATGTGGCCTCATGTCTTTGGCTCGGCTTTTTCTGCCAAAAGCGATAAGATCATCAAAAGAAATGCAATCATAATGCCTTTCTATCAAATTCCCGTGCTCCTCGTGTTCATGGTTGGATTTACCGCGCTCCTGGTAATTCCCGGCCTGAAAAACGGAGACCTTGCTTTCTTGGCGTTGGTCGACAAGACTTATCCTTCCTGGTTTATGGGATTTGTCGGCGCAGCCGGGGCTGTGACGGCCATGGTTCCAGCCTCGATTCTTGTCCTTTTTGCCTCCACCGTTCTGGCCAAGAACGTCTATCAAGCGGGGTTTAATCCGAAGGCCGGCGAAGAGCGGATCATGCGCCTCTCCCGATTCATGGTTCTGGTCATCACCAGCCTCGCCCTCATTTTCTCCATATTTTTTCCGAATGCCCTGGTCAACCTCCTCCTCATTGGCTACAACGGAGTATCGCAATTTTTCCCCGGTGTTGTTTTAGGGCTGTTCTGGAAAAGAGTCCACCGGACCGGAGTTATTTGCGGGTTGGCCACAGGCGTAGTCCTTGTCGCCTTCCTTGTCTTCGGAGGACACGACCCATTTCTGGGTATGAATGCGGGGTTCGTTGCCCTGGCGGTCAACGCTGTCATTACAATCGTTGTAAGTCTTTTGATCCATACTCATCGTCATAGCCCCGAAGCGAAATATCCGTGCTGATCGTATGATTGATACAATTTTCAGGTTCTTCAGGGAGGTTTTAAATGATGGATGAACTAAAAAAAGACGTGGAAAGCTTGAGCGGCCAGTTGATAGCTTGGCGGCGTGACTTTCATCGTTATCCGGAAGTCGCCTTTAAGGAGCGGAGGACTTCGGCTGTCCTCCGTGATTTTTTGGAGGGGCTCGGCCTAAAGGTTCAAACCCTGGCCGGGACGGGCCTGAGGGCAGTTCTCGAGGGCAATCCTGGGGAGCGAACCGTGGCCTTGCGAGCCGATATGGACGCTCTGCCTCTCACAGAAGAAGGGGATAAAGAGTATATTTCAAAAAATCCTGGAGCCACCCATGCCTGCGCTCACGACGGTCACATGGCTGTTTTGATGGGAGTCGCGCATCTTCTTTCCGATCGGAAGGACCGATTCAACGGGAAAATCGTCTTCCTTTTTCAGCCCGCAGAAGAGCAGCTCCCGGGGGGCGCAAAGCCGATGATTGAAGAGGGAGCTCTTGAAGGCGTCCAGGCCATCTTCGGGTTGCATTTCTGGCAGCTTCTGCCGACGGGGACAGTCGGGATCATCAAGGGCCCGATGTTGGCCCAGGCGGATAATTTCAAGATTACGGTCAAGGGGAAGGGAGGACACGGGTCGATGCCCCATCTGACCGTGGATCCGATTCTTGCCGCGTCCCAGATTGTCGTCAACCTCCAGAGCGTTGTCAGCCGGAATGTGGACCCCCTTAAACCCGCCGTGCTGTCTTTTGGCAAGGTGGAGGGAGGGACGGTCAATAATATCATTCCGGAGGAAGTGCGGCTCGTCGGCACGGTGAGGACTTTTGACCCCGCTATTCAGGCATTAATCGAAAGGCGCTTGGGAGAAATCGTTGATGAAACAGGCAAGGCTTTTGGGGCCTCGGCCGCAGTTGAGTATGAGCTTGGGTATCCCGCCGTAGTGAATCATTCCTCAATGGTGGATTTTGTTACTGAAGTGACTTCAAGGACGCTCGGAGGTGAAAAGATAAAGGCCATCGACCCAGTCATGGGAGGGGAAGATTTTGCGCTCTATTTGCAGAAGATACCCGGGGCGTTCTTCTTTTTCGGCGCCGGGGACGGCATGAAATTTCCCCATCATCATCCTGCTTTTGACATCGATGAAAGAGCACTCCCGCAGGCCACTCTCCTCATGACTTGCCTGGCCCTGGAGTTTTTAAAGAGAAGCGGTTAAGCTGGGGGACGTTCGCCGAGGTGCCACTCCTTACATTTCCTTCAGTCCGCGCGCCAGGCGCAGCCGCTGAAGAAAAGGTTTGTAAAGAAAGCTCCGCTCGTCGAGCGCGCAGAGCTGCCTGAACATCGGCCGAGTAACCACAAAGGTTAGAATATCAGGCGGAATGTGCTGGCGCATGGCGATGTCTGTGGAGCCGATAGACGCTTGCGGGATGTCCAAGTTCTTGAAAGGTATGAGTTGCGAACATCCGGAGCCAAAGGGAGCGATCACCGGCGGGGGATCTTCCGGAGCGCTGTGATATTGCGCGCCTATGGCCAGCGCGCTGAGGTGGTCGGGGTTGACCAGGAATGTGACGGTCTTGGCGTAAGGCCAGGCTTCTTCTCTGAGCGGGCCGATAAATAGGTGAGGGTGTTCGGCCCGATACGGCTGGCGGGCGTCAATCCACTTTTCCATGAGCGCGTGAGAAGCCTTGAGCCCTTCATCATCGACGAGGAACTCAATAAAGGCCTTTCTCGGCCGCGTCTGTATTCCCCATAATGAGTGGCCTGCTCCGCCGCAGCCGTAGCGGTCCTTGGTGAGATGAAGTGTTTCACCTTTGATCCAGTTTTTGTAGTAGCAGAAAATACAATCGCTTGACTTCGGCTCGATAAGGGGCTTGAAGAGCGCCGGGTCGGGCGCATCATAGAACCCGATAAGGGGGAGTTTGATATCCAGCCTTTTCTTGAGGCGGCCCGGGTTGGGTTGCGTTTCTTTTTTCATGCTCAATTTATCTCATTTTTGTTGGCGTTTGGCAAGTTTTGCGAATTTCTCCAGGAGTGCCCAAAGAGATTTTGTTTTTGCAGGGTTAGCTAAAAAAGCGGGGCCTTTCCTTTTGAGATGTTCACATGTAATACTAAAATATTAGGTAATACATAAAATATATTGACATACGATTTAAAATATGGTATACAATTTACCAGAAAAGAGAAATTCAATGGCTACTACAGTCGTCACAACAAAGGGGCAGGTAGTGATTCCGTCAAAAATAAGGCGGAAGTATAATATCAAACGGGGAACGAAATTGTATATTGAAGAGAGGGGAGAAGAAATAGTCCTCAAACCTATTACTCCGGAGTATTTCGAGAAATTGGCAGGAATCTTGGCAACAAAAGGGAAGCTGTCCAAAGCCTTGCTCCAGGAGAGATCTGCTGATAAAGAAAGAGAGGGCTAAGTGGTCAAAATTCTTGACGCGCACGCGCTATTGGCCTTCTTTGAGAAGGAACCAGGTTATGAAAACGTCCAAGCGGCATTTGTTAATGCGGCGGAGAAAGATTCTAACCTTTTGATGACATCTGTTAATTTTGGTGAGGTCTATTACATCGTTTTAAGGGAGTGTGGCCAACCAAAAGCAGAGGAGATAGAAAGGATCATACGTACGCTTCCTATCGAGGTTGTCGACGCGGACATTGCCATGGCAAAAGAAGCTGCCCGCTTCAAGGCAAGATATAAAATTTCCTATGCAGATTGCTTCGCCGCCGCACTGACGAGGATCCGCAAGGGCGAGCTAATTACAGGAGACCGCGAATTCAATACTATTGAAGGTGATATCAAAATCAATTGGATTTCGTAAAGAGAAAACTATGAAAATCAGAAAGACACAAATAGAAGGCGAGTTTCCTTCAGATTCCTACAAAGATATCGGAGTCGACCAATTAGTCATTTATTCTGTGAAAAACATTCTTGACAATTCCGAAGAATGTACGTTCGAACGTCTTGTTTGTGAGTGCTTTAAATTGTTTCCGAAGAAATTTGGTTTTTTACGATACCCAAATTGGCCTGATGCGACGAGAATCAACAAAGCCTGGCTTCGCTGTAGAACAGACAAAGGATGGTTGGCAGGGACCGTAAAAGAAGGGTTCAGGATAACCGCTGCTGGTGAAGAGGTCGCCAGAGATACCGGAAATCTCCTGAAAAAGAAAAACAAAATAAGAAGGAATTTGCCCCCTCCAAAACCAAGAGAGCGATACGAAGCTATTATCCTACATATAAAGAACACGCCTGAATACCAGAAATATGTAAACATCGCTGGATACGAAATAAATGACACAGATCTAAAATCTTTTCTCGGCGGGACACTTGAAACTCCGAAGAGGATCCTTAGACATAACCTGAATTTGTATATGAATGCCGCAGCTACTTATAATGAATCATCAGTTATTCCATTTTTGGAGATATGTAAAAAAAAATTAGAAAAACTAGGGGGGTGAACGATGGTCTTAAAAAGGGGAGAAAGGATTTTTCCTGGTATCGAAGATGAAGTAGCCCTGGTGCAGGCAAAGGGAACAATTTCGAATTTAGTGGATGCAATAATTGAGTTGGTGACTAATAGTGATGACAGCTATTCGAGCATTGAGCAAGAAGGTAGGAATACAACGGGAAAAATAGAAATCTATGTAAAGAAATCCAAAAGTGGAGATTGCCAAGAAGTCCAAGTTAGAGATGAAGCTTCAGGAATGACTCCAGATAAACTTGAAAACGTCATCTGCTACGGGAGAAAAACGAGCGAACTTTATGCAGGGAAAAGCGCTCGGGGTTTTTTTGGCCGTGGACTTAAAGAAAGCATCCTTGCGCTGGGTTCGGGAGAAATACTCACTGTTGCTGAGGGCAAAAAAACCCATGGGCAATACTATTACGATTTTGATAAAACCAAATTAACCTGGATAACACTAGATGCCGGTTCAGAAACAGAAGAAAGTTCATTTACCAAAGTAATAATCAGATCCTCTGAAGATAGACCTGTCAAGTGTCCAGATTTTGATAAGTTGCTTTGCAAACTAAGAGATCATTTTGCTCTCCGGGATATTCTTAGCAATCCTAAAAGATACATAACCATTATTGTTGAAAAAAGAAGCAAAATAGATGGACCAAAAAGACTTTGGTATACAGCCCCGGCTGGACAACAAATAGAAAATAGAAAGATCTATTTAAAGGGTTTAGGCATTGTAGATTTCAATCTTTATGAATCGAATGAGAGACTTCCTTTTTCAAGAAATGACCCCGAATCTCAAGCTGGGATATTGATTAAGACTTCCAATGCAATTCTGGAAAATCAGCTTTTTGGATTTGACAATGATCCGGATGCGCATTATTTTTTTGGAGAAATACGTTGTCCTGGTATTTTCCAAAAAATAAAAGAAGGCGAAAAGGGGATAATTAGATCCGACAGAAAGGGGATATATTGGAGCCATGAATGTTGTGCGGAGCTAGAAGAAGAAGTTAAACAAATATTAGCACACCACATCGAGCGCAAGAAGAAACAGGCTGAGTTTCCATCGAAGAGGAAGCAGATGCCGGTCGAGCGAGCTAACAAACTCCAAAAATTGTTAAAAAAGCTAAACTCGCTAGGCAGGGAGCTGCTAGGTGAAACTGGCCTGGGCCCTGATTCGATACCTGACAATTTTCAGATTTCTCATTTGACAATTTACCCTCCAGAAGCCAGTGCTGCGCCTGACCAGGATCGGACCTTCTCCGTTTATAATTTGAGTAGTGTATTAAAAGGCAAGACCCAGGTTAATATATCTCTCGACGATCCAAAAGGAAAGTTTGTTTTATCGAATGACAATATTATGTTACGCAAACATGTCAAACGGGATGATATTGTCTTTGGATACTTCAAAATCAAGGGTTTTCGTCCCCAAGACAAAACCGGAATAATTGTAAGACAAGGAAAAGACGAGGATTATGCCGAATTTGCCATAGGTATAGAAAAGAAAAAGCGAAAAGCTAAATCTGATGAACCTCCTAAAAAACAAAAGGGCGGTCTTTTTAAAGAGATTAGATTTGATACGTTCGATAGGAATCCGCCTCAACGTGTCTTTTATGACAGAAATACGGGAGTTGTTAGGATTTATATTTATTATCCAGGTGTATTTCCCTACCTAGGCGAAAATGGTGATGGATCTGAAACTGAAAGGGGTAGCCTATTACTTTCAGAGCTAGTTGGAGAAGCATTTTGCAGAGAAACTGCACGCAGAAAGGTAGATAAAGACATTTTTGATCCAGAAGCGAAGCTTGATCAGTATTTAAAAGTCTACAATGAACATTTGAAGCTTTGTGTGCCCATAATTCATGGTATATTCTTATCCTAGCGGGCGGGCCATAAGGCAATATATAAAACATTGTGTGCTTTCGAATAATCAATTCGGGGTCTTATTTTTCCGGGCTTCCTAATAGAAATATACTCCCCCTATGTCATGCTTGTCGTGAATGAGAAGTCACTTGTTAATATGAGATCAAGCGTTGGCTCTGGATTTCCCTATCACTATTCCATAGGTCGGACCAAGAGAATCGGCAAATAACTGAACTTCACCAAGCAGAAGTTGTTTTTCTTTTTCTTGAATCAGCTTAAGCCGGTGCAAAAGATTCTTTTTTGGCTCTGTTTCTCTCCGAATTGTCCCAACCCAACGCCCAATGTCATCTTTTTGCCCGAGAATTGCAGGAAGAACAAACGCTTCTTTGGTTTTGCTGAGGCCGAGCTCGGCCGTAGCATATACATAGATAATCTTTGCGAGCATTCTGGCAAATTCATTTGGAAAATCTTTTTCTGGCGTAACTTCTATGATTTTTGCTTTTATTTTTTTCCCAACTTCCTCTGGACGGGGTCCAAAGCTTATGGTGTCAACGCCGATAATTTTAATGCCCTTCGTCTCTTCGTCTCCCGACAAAAAGGATGGAATATCAAATATGGGCATTGGCAACAGGATTGGATATTCCTCAAGCGGAAGCCCTATTGTTTCAGCCCTATTGCCTCTTATTATTCGTATTGGATATTCTGTTGGAACGTCATTTGGACGCCGAGAACGAAGCTTTAAGAAAACACGCACGGATCTCATAGATCCTCGGAGTACGAATCTCTCAATCCTGCCAGTAACAATAGAGCATTTCCCGCATGTCGATTTTGGGAGAATTGCCTTTCCGCCCAGGCCACTTGAAATAATGTGCTCGTCTCTTAAGTCATCTATAGTTCCGCAATATATACAGACATTTGTTGGGGAATACTTTTGCTGCGCAAGGTCCACTATTTTAAAATCCATTGGAATCGAGTATTAACCGGACATTTATTGGGCTGAATTCTATTAATGGGGATAGATTCTTGTTCATAATTCAATCAACCGGCGGGCCAACCGGTGCAAATCCGGATTTGCCAGGGCTAACAGCTTTTTCTTGACCACTCTGGAAAAGTATTCTGTCTCGGTTTTTGAAAGCTTTTCCCTTCTCAGCTTTTTTAGAATTATATCTTTTTGTGCAGGAGAAAAAATCTGCGACAGGGAATATTCCAGTCCGAATTCTTCCCTAACAGACAACAGATTTTGTAATTTGGAGGGTGTTTGTTCAAAATAGTCCTGAAAAACTGTTCTGATTTTTTCGGTTGACAACCGAACCGACCCCACCTGAATGTACTCATTAGCAACGAATTTATTCAGGAGGTTTCCGAGATCTTTTTTATCTGATGGCCCAAGAATCTTATACAGATCCGAGACCCAAGCAGACTTTAGGTTTTGTATCTTGTACAGGGCAAAAGACACCAAAAGCAAACGATGAAAATGGTCTCTTTCATCTGGGGCCTTCAATGAAGACAGAACCCGATTGTAATGGAAGACATTTCTTTCCTTGCTGTTGGCCAACATGACTGGAAATCCTTGCCAAAGTCGGGGATTTTCGCTTTTAACGACATCGGCTAAGATCTCATTTGCATCCTCATGTTCCTCTGTTTCGAATAGGGGATAACCGAGTCGCCGCACCTTTTTAACCAGCTCTTCATTATTTTCCATTTGAATTCCTCTCCCTGATGCGCCTCAGGAAATCCTCTAAATTTTTTATTATTCTATCCTCTGAAATATCGTAGGAGGCTGTTTTTCGAAATCTTGTTTCGAAAATCTGGACGCCGATTTCATTCTATTATTCATACAACTAATTGCATTAATTCATACAAGTTATTGTATGAATACATACAATATTTATTTGTCTTTGTCAAGAGGAAAAATTCCACTTGACAAATGCCTTCCCGCGGCTTATTTTATATATGGTGAACAAAATGGTAAACAAGATTAGGAAAGAGCTGACCAGGCGCCAAACCAAGGCCCTCAAGGCCATCGAGGGTTTCATCCTCGAGCGCGGCTTCTCCCCGACAATCCGCCAGTTGGGGAAGCTGCTCGGCATCGCCAACCCTTCGGCCGTCTTCAAGCATGTCCTGAGCCTGGAACGGAAGGGCTATCTCCGCCGCGAAGCAGGGGAGCTGCGGCTGGCCGGGTTTCCGGCGCCCTTCGAAAACCGGGTCAAGGTGCCCCTCGTCGGCGTTGCGCCAGCAGGTCATCCGGGGGAAGTCTTTGATTCTCTCGGAGAGACGGTGGATGTGCCGGAGTGGATGGTGGGCCGCCGCGAGAACATCTTCTGCATCCGCGTCGCAGGGAAAAGCATGGTGGATGCCTACATCGATGACAGCGATCAGGTGCTTCTGGAGCGGACGAATACGGCCAGCTCCGGCGAGATGGTGGTAGCCCGCCTCGATGACGGGTCGGTGACCTTGAAGCGGCTGCGCCGGGAGAACGGCCGGATTCTCCTCGTCCCCGAGAACCCGGAGTTTGCGCCGATCGAGGTCAAAGAGCTTCGGGTCGTCGGCCGGGTCATCGGCCTGCTGCGGAAATACTGAGGGATTGCTTCGCTACGCTCGCAATGACGAATGACAAAAGAGAGAGGGATAAAGAGAAGACAGAAGGTTAGCAGGAGAAAGTGAGGCTCGGATGAAACGCCGCTCGATCGTCCATATCGACATCGACGCCTTTTTCGCGGCCGTCGAGGAACTCCTCAACCCGGCCATCAAAGGGAAGCCGGTCATCGTCGGCGGACTGCCCCACGAGCGGGGCGTGGCCTCGACCTGCAACTACGAGGCGCGGCGCTACGGCGTCCATACCGGCATGCCCTTGCACAAAGCCTACCAGCTCTGCCCGAACGGCCTCTTCATCCGCGGCAACAGCCAGGTTTACCAGGCCTTCTCCGAAAAATTCTTCCGCATCCTCTATGAATACACGCCGGACATCGAGGAGGCCTCGCTCGACGAAGCGTATCTCGAGCTGACCCACTGCCAGCCGCTTTATTCTTCCTTTTCCGCCGCCGCCCGCCGGATCAAGGCTCGGGTCGAGAAAGAGCTGGGACTTAAAGTTTCTGTCGGCCTCGCCCCCAACAAGATCCTGGCCAAGCTGGCGACAAAAAAGGCCAAGCCGGCCGGTTTCTTCGAGGTCGAAGCGGGAAAGGAAGAAGCGTTCCTCCGCGACCTCGGCATCGAGTGCCTTCCCGGGATCGGACCCAAAGCCCAGGTCATCCTCCGCATGCTCAACATCCACAAGATCGGCGACCTCTGGGGGATGCCGCGGCCCGCGCTGCGCTCGATCTTCGGCCTGGAAGGCGAGGAAGTCTATCTCCAGTCGCGAGGCATCGACAGCCGGCCCGTCTTCACCCGCACCGTTCCCAAGTCCGTATCGCGCGAGACGACTTTTCTTGAAGACCTCTGGGACAGGCGCCTGCTCCTTGCCCACCTGGCTTACCTCTGCGACAGGCTCACTCTCGGCCTGCGCGAGGAGCGCGTTTTCGCGCACGTCATCGAGGTCAAGGCCCGCTACTCCGACTTCAAGACCGAGGTCCGGCGCCACCTCCTCCTGACTCCCCTCCAGGAGATGGGCGGGATCTACAGGGTGGCCGAGGAGCTTTTCCTTAAGCTTTTCTCCTCGTCGCGCCTAGCATTGCGGCTTGTCGGGGTGAAGGCTTCGGAGCTGGTCAGGGCCAGGCCTCTTTCTCTCTTCGAGCCTTACTCAGACCGCGAAGAACGCCTGGGAGCGGCCATGGACCGGGTGAGGGAGAAGTATGGGTTCGGTTCGCTCCTCACGGTCCGGGAGAAGATGCTGGATGCTATCTACGAGTTCGAGCAGAAGCGCGGGTTTGTCCTCAAGACCGCGTCCTTGACAAGGTGATCGGGCATGTTTATTCCTCTGCGTCTTCACTCCGTGTACAGCCGAGGGAAGGGGAGCATCACCCTGGACGAAGCGGCGGCATGGGTTTCGAGGAAGGGCTTTCAAGCGGCAGCTCTCGCGGATATCGAAAACTTTTACGGCTGGGCGAAATGGAAGAGAGCGGCGGGAGCGCGGGGATTCAGGCCTCTTTTTGGCTGCGAGATCGAGATTGCCGGCCGAAGCTTTGTCTTTCTCGTCAAGAGGAGAGAAGGCTACTCCAACCTGATGGAGATTTTCAATCAGAGAAAAAAGAAGACGGAGGAAGGCGAAGGGAAGGCAGAACGGAAAGAAGTGAGAACGGAGGAGAGGAGAGCGGCGAATGGCCTCGTCACTATTTTCATTCCCGGCGCCGAAGATAGAGATCTGCCAGAGGAGATCAAGGAGTGCGAGAGGAGCAACGGAGGAGATTTTTACTTGGGTTGCGATTTTTCTAATTTCAGCAGAGTGATGGAGTGGGCGCACACCGATCATCTTCCCGTCGTCTGGGCCAATCCGCTGAAATTCATCACCAGCCCGGACCGCCTGGCCCTTCTCCATGCCATCACCAAGAAAATTCCGTTTCCGCCGGAAAAAGATAAGCTCGCCGGAACCATGAGCCTTTTCGGCCCGGACCAGGAAGGCCTGGCCGTCAAAAGATTCGGTGCTGAAGCCAAGGCGGCGTTCGAGCGGACGTTCGAAATCGCCGAGAAATGCCGCTTCATCTTCGAGGACATCGTGCCGCCGTTGCCCGAGGACCTTTTTCCCACGACGCTTCGTGAGCTCGTGATGGAGCGCCTCCGCAGCCTCAAGAACCTGAGCTGGCGGGAGAGACAGCGGGCGCGCCGCGAGCTCGAGGTCATCGAGAAATCCGGGTTCGCGCCTTATTTCCTCATCGTCCACGACGTCATCGAATTTGCCCGCCGGCGCCGCATCCTCCACAACCTCAAGGGTTCGGGCGCTTCGTCCTTTTTGGCTTACCTCCTCGGCATCTCCCACGTCAACCCCATCGAGTTCGACCTTTATTTCGAGCGCTTCCTCAACAGCGGCCGCAACGACCCTCCCGACATTGACCTGGATTTCGACTCCCGCAAGCGCGACGAGGTCCTCAAGTATGTGCTGGACAAATACGGCCAGGGGAGGACGGGAGCGGCCTTTGTCTGCAGCCTGAAAAATTACCGCGCCCGCTCGGCCCTCTACGAGACGGCCCGGGCCTTCGGCCTTCCGCCGGAGGAAGCGCGGTCCCTGACGAAGAGGATCCCGTTTTTCGCCGAGCCCGATTTTTTGAGGCGCGACAAGCCCGCGGCCGGCTACCTCGACCTCTGGAAGACGGCCTCGGAGCTCGGCGGCGTTTACGCGGAGATCTCACTTCACGTCGGGGGCGTCATCCTCACGCCTGCGCCGGCGACCCGCTACCTCCCGCTCGAGGAATCGGCCAAGGGGCTCATCATGAGCCACTACGACCGGGATGCGGTCGAGGACCTCAAGCTCATCAAGCTCGATTTGCTCTCGGTGCGCGGGCTGGCCGCCATCTCCGAGACCAAGGAGAAGTTGTGCCTGCGGAGCATCCCGCCCGATGACGCGAAGACGTACAAGATGCTCCAGGCGGCCCAGACCATCGGCTGCTTCCAGGTGGAGAGCCCGGCCATGATGAACCTCCTCCGCCGGATGAAGCCGGAAAATATCTACGAGCTGACCCAGGCCCTGGCGCTCATCCGTCCCGGGCCGACCGAGAGCGGGATGAAAGAGGCGCTCCTCCGCGCGCGGGAGAAAAGGCAGTCGTTTCGCGACCCGCTCCTCGGGAAGATCCTCCCCGAGACAGAAGGGCTTCTTCTCTACGAGGAGCAGGTCATGCAGGTGGCGGAGCGCGTGGCCGGGATGCCTCCGGAGGAAGGCGACCTGCTGCGGCGGGCCCTTAAGAAAAAGAACGGCGTCAGGGCGGCGCTCAAAGAGAAATTCTTCGGCGAGGCACGCGAGCGGGGTTACACGGCGGCTGAAGTCGAGAAGTTGTGGACGACCATGGAGAAGTTTTCCTCCTACTCCTTCAACAAGGCCCACAGCGCCTCGTATGCCGCCATGGCCTACCAGGCCGTCTATCTCAAGGCTCATCACACCGTGCCGTATCTTGCGGCCGTGCTCAATGCGGGGGGTGGATATTATCCGCTGACGGAGTACATCGAAGAGGCCAAGCGCCGCGGTATTAAATTCCTGGGGCCGGACATCAACCGGAGTGGCTGCCTGTTTGGGGTCGAAGGAGCGAACATCCGCGTCGGGTTCACCTCGATCAAGGGGCTCGCGCTGAAGACGGTGGAGAAGATCATCCAGGAGCGCAAGGATGTCAAGTTCGATTCGGTCGAAGATTTTCTCAGCCGCGTCCATCTCGGCAAGGCGGAACTTCTGTCCCTCATCAAGGCCGGTGTCTTCGATTCCCTCGAACCGCGCCGCACACGGCAGATCTTGCGCTATTTCCAGGGCCTCGAAGACATGGAGCAGGTCGCGGACATGAACCCGCACGAGAAGGCCAAGATGCTCGTCGATTCGCTCGGGTTCAGCCCGGACACGGATTCTCTTGAGCTTTTCGAAGGGAAAAGGCCGGAGCTCCGGATTGGAGACCTGGGGAATTACGCCGGCCGGCAGGTGGAGCTCGTCGTGCGCGTCGTGGACGCTCGCCTCAAGGACATGAACGGCGGCCAGAAATATTTCTATCTTTTTGAGGACGAGACCGGCCTTCTCGAGGGGGTGGGCGAGAGGAGATGCCTGAGCTTCGGATCGCCGCCCGTCTGCTGCCTGAGAGGGGAGGTGCGGCGCGACGGCGCCGGGATCGTCAAAATCTTCAATTGCAGCTTTTTAAAAACGTTTTAAAGACATAGGCGAAATAAACTTTGGTATCGAGTCTGAGTAATATAAAGTGGAGACCGGCCATGGATGATTATCGGTTTTCGGTGGTGATTGGAAGGAATGGGAACGGCTGGGTGGCCGTCTGCCCAGAATTTGGGGATTGCGAAGCTCACGGTGAGAGCTACGAGGACGCCCTCTCGAATATCCGCGAGGCGATCCAGGTGAGGATTGAAGACTGTCTGGGGGATAACGAAGAAATCCCTCAGGCCGAGGTGGTCAACTTCACCATGCTCAGGCTGGCCAGCCCTTAGAGTCAGGGAGAAATATTTCTATTTTTCCACGCTCAAGAACGGGCCGTTTCTGTAAGAATTTAGAAGTCTATTCGTAGACCAATACCTCTACGCGTCTGTTCTGGGCTCTTCCCTCTTTGGTCGCATTATCTGCAATGGACGCCGAGCTTCCGAGGCTGATCACCTGCATTCTGTGGAGGGGAATATGATATTGCTTATAGAGATATTCCATCACAGCGTCAGCTCGTCTCTTCCCTAAAAGAAGATTATAGTCGGCGGACCCTGTGCTGTCGGTATGCCCTTGGATTTCCAGATAGACGCCCCTGTTGTCGGCAATGAGTTTCTGGACAAAACTGTCCAGGGCGGCTTTGGTCTCGGGGCTCAACTCGTAGCTGTCGAACTTGAACTTGGACTCCTTGTTCTGGAGGATTTCTTTGGAGATCAACGTTCCCTGGGCGGCTCTCTTGACCTCTTCGATCTTGCCGTCAACCGACTTCAGGTCAGCTTGCTGCTGGGTGATCAGGGAACCGAGCGTTGCCAATTTCTCATCGTGTTCTGTGATTCTCTTCTGATTTTCCTCGATGGCGGTCTCGATGCCCTGGACTTTCTTGTCCAGAGGAACAAGCTCTTGGTTGACGTATTTTTTGGTCGCGCATCCCGTCGCCAAGGCCAGCCCGACTAACAGCACAATGGCTGCCAAATAAGAGATTCGGTTTTTGTTCATTTATTCCCTCCCGGCGCGCTTTATAAAGAAGCAGCTGCCATTATTTAAAGTGCATTATACCCTATTTTTTCCGTTCTTTCAATTCATTGCTTTCTTTTGAGTTTTAGTACCCTTCTCTTGTCCTCACCTTGTATTTATTCTGAGACGTTGTCACCGTAATCTTTCGGTACTCATTTTTTGGGGTTTTATAGGACGTATATCCGAGGATATACTGGTGGCTCAGTTCTCTTTTGACCTCCCTGAGCGCGGCCGCAAATTCGCCGGGCTGGTTAATGATAAACGCTTTTCCTCCGGTCGCCTGGGAAAATCTTTCAAGAGTGGCGATGATTCCCGCAGGTGTCAAAGCCGGGGCGCGCTTATGCTTGCTCAGATATTGCTCGCTATCGGGAATCCTGTATCCGATAGTGTAGATCGGGACATCGACCCTCCTGGCAATTTCCACGGCCTGGTCCGGAGTGGTTTGACTGTCGTTTTCAACTCCGTCTGTGATCAAAAGAAGAGCCCTTTTTTCATTTTTCCCTTTATTGGCAAATTCCGGCGAAACCGCCACGGCATCGTTTAAAGCCGTCTGGCCATAGGCCTCGGTCTTGTCCAGCTCTGCCAGAAAAGAGCTCTTGTCCGTGGAGAATTTCACCGCAACTTCGACCTCGCCGTCCGCAAATATCAACAAAGACACCTCGTCCTGGGGCCGAAGAAGCGAAGTGATCAGATAGCGGAGCATGTCCTTGCTTTCTTTGAGCCTGTCCTGGAGAGCCATGCTCCCGCTGACATCCAGGAGGACCGTCAAACTCAAGGGCGCCTCGAAATCGTGCTTAAAATAAGCGACCGTTTGCTTAACTTTGTTTTCGTAAACGGTGAAATCCTTCTGCGTCAGATCATTGATATACTTCCCTCCTTTATCCTGAACCGTCACCGCTATAGCAATAGCGCTGACCGAGATCTGATATTCCAGTTCCTTCTTTTTTGTCTCCTGGGAAAAAACCGGCCGCGAGACGAGGCCAACCATCGCCAGAACCAGAGCTAGAGAGACAAGTTTTGTCAATATTTTCATCGTAGAAGCTCTCATTATACTATGGCTGAGGCACCTCGGGGAGGGGGGTGCAAAAGTCGGCCTTTTCGGATCTCTATTTTTTACAAATTCCCTTGGGGATCATGGCGTGGACGCCTTTGTTCCCGTCGACGATTTGGGTTACGCTGAAATCGACGGCTATGCTGGCCAAAGCATAAGCATCATCAGGGGAGAGGCCGTTTTTCTGAGACAGGAACCGGACGGCATCGCGAAGGGCGATTTTCATGGCTTCATTCAGGTCTTGATGAAAACCCATCGTGATCCAATACGTCGGGGTTTCCGCCATGGGCCGCTCGATGCTCATGTCTTTTCGAACGATAAATTGGAGGACCGCTTCTCGAACGGCTGTCTCGATCGCAGTGACGCTGACTTCGCCGTCTCCCTGGGCGGCATGGGCATCGCCGCATGAAAAAAGCGCCCCAGCGACATTGACCGGAAGGTACAGCGTCGTCCCGGCGATGAGCTCTTTGTTGTCCATGTTTCCGCCAAAGTAGTCCGGCACCGATGCCGGCCTTTTTTCGCCGCCCTTTGGCGCAACGCCCATAACTCCAAAAAACGGCCGCAGCGGAACAATGACTCCGGGGGCAAATATCGTTTCCATTTTTTCCAGGTTCAATTCGAGCGTCTTGAATTGGCCGGCCGGGAACTCCTCGGGCAAGGCTCCTGCGCCGAACTTCGCCGGGAGATGATAATTCACGCCACAGTCCGTGGTAATGATCTTTTTTATGCGGACCTCCAGGACATCCCCGGGCTGGGCTCCTTTGACGAAAATCGGGCCGGTGAGGGTATGGGCGCCGATTTTGCGTTCGACATATTCCTGTCGTTTGGCGATCAACTCTTCGAAGGTCATGCCGCAGCGCAGCTGGTCGTCCATGAGCATCATAGTGCCCAGGATGACCGTGTCCCCGGATTCGATCGTCAGAACCGGCGGGATGGACGCGTCAAAGAAACCTGTGTGCACGGTTTGCGGAGTCGCTTTCAAGGTATGGACTTTTTCCGCGGCGCTGGGAATCGCAGCGCCCATGATCCACCAGGAAGTCAAAACGAGCACAGCTCCAAAGCCAAGAAGATTTCCAAGATCGGATTTTCTTTTCATGACCCAGACCTCGTTTTCATAGATAAATCTTGAATTTGCATTCCTCGGCGCCCTCAAGAGACGTCGCGATGACATCAACCTTAACCGGCTTTCCGAGAATGCTTTCCCACATCTTCATGACAAATCCTTTCGAGCACTGACAGTATGTCGGAGAAATATTCTCCCCGGCAGGAAATCCTTCGAAGAGGCTGCAGAAGCAGCGCAGCGGCGGCGAGAACGATTGCGGCATATAATATTGGAAGAGGATTTTGCCTTCTCTCTCGAGTCTCATCCCAGGCAGGAGCTTTCGTTTTTCGGCCTCCAGGAACCGGTCGAGGGTTTTGTATTTTCTGCGTTTGGCCAGGACTATTTCGATGGTTTCGCTTGACTCGGCGCAGCTTCGTCCGCACTCTTCCATAACTCGGATTCTCGTCTTTTCGTCTACGAGTTTGTCCAGCCGCTCCATAGCCTCCTTAACCCACATCGCAATTTCCTTTGGGTCCAAGACCGCCGCCAGGTTCTTGCTTCCCTTGAGGACTTTTTTCCTGGCGTTCTCTCCCGCCAATTCCTCGAGATTGCGGCCAAGTTCATTGATCATCGCCAAATGCCTCTTTGGCATTTTTTCCCTCCGTTTTCATCCCAGGATATCGACGAATATGCCCAAGACCCCACACCGCTATTGTCTCCGGCGCCGCGTGGCCCAAAACCTAGATGATTTCCAAAGAATCCTTATCGGGCAACTTCGGGAACGGAGCATGAGGTTCTTTCTGGTACCAGAAGCCGACGGAAGAGATGTCGTCCTGGAGGGGAAGATATCTCCCGCCCGAGCGCCAGCCGATGGCCTGGATTGTTATCTTCAGGTCCTTTTCAAAGCGCACAGGGTCCAGGATGTGCCAGCGGTAGAGGCCGAAGCGCTGCTGTGAATCATAGAGGCCGTCCGGCCGGATGACTTGGGCAAGGCCGCTGTAAGGCGTCGTGAACTCCGTGTATCGGCTTTTGCCGTCCGGGCCCTTAGTATCGAAATTGTAAGAGCCGCAAAAATAGTCTTCTGTGCCGGTCCCGCAGACCGTCGGAAAATCTTTGTCGCCGTCGATAAAAAATTTGATCTCGCCTTCTCCCCACCAGCCGTTGTTGTTCACGCCCCAGGCGACATAGGTGCCGACGTAATGGCCCCATCCTTTGACGCCGTCGAGTATGGTATAGACATTTTTATAGGTCAGGGGGTTGACCCGGCGAAACTGGGCGTGAAAATACGCCGCATCCTCGGGAACGTCGGTCAACGTATAGTTGATCTGGTAGTATACGGAAAAGGTGTCCTCGGCGATATTTTCGACCGTGATCTTGAACCCTTTGCGGAACGGCATCTGCCAGTAGCTATTGAGGGCGCTCCCGGGGTTGACGCAAACAGCCAGGGAGGAGACTTGAGCGTACCGGCCCCAGCCGCAGGCGAAGAAATCGCCGACCGGGCATTCGACCGAAGGCTCTGTCTCGCCGTCCCAATAGAACCGGAGGATGGCGAAGCGCCAGTTGCCGGACGGAGTCAACCAGATCTGCTGGACGGCTCCTGATCCCTGGACGTCGGCCATAACAAATGTTTCCTTGGGCTTGATGACCACGTACGGCGAGACCTTCCAACCTTGGCCGAGGTCCCGGGCCGCTTTCATGGCCGGACCGTTGGTCGACATACCGGCTTTGCCTTTCTCTCCAGTAAAATTTTCGGGACTGATCGAGCGCGTTTGAGCATGAGACAGTCGGCACAGGTTTCCAAGGTTGAGATAAAGCCCGTCAAATGTCTTCTCTTCCCGGGCGGGAGCGAAGACCACACCAAGAAAGAGGATAAAACAGACCATAGCCAATGCTTTTTTCATTGCTCCTCCTTTAATACTCGAGGACGATTCAGCTGCAGAGCTGTCCCCAATAAGATTCTAGTCACCCAGGGGATTTATATTTTTTTGGCGTCCTCCTGTCAAGCCAGGAAACCTTCCTCAAATTTGTGTTCATTGGGCTTATTTATTCATCACAGAAAAAGAGATGCTTCCAACCGGCCTGCGGAGACTTGATTTATTGGGGAGGAAACTGAAATAATAAGTCACTTCTATCATATGCCCATTGGCCTTATGAAGAACAACGTCAAGATCGGAATCGATATCGGCTCGGTCACCCTGGGTGTCGCTGTCCTCAAGGATAAAAAACTGATTTCCAAATCCTACCGCTTCCATCACGGTGACATCAAGAAAACCTTGACGGAGATACTCAATTCCTTGGACGTTTCGCGGGCCCCGGTCGCTTTTACCGGAAGGGGCGCAAAAATTTTCAGCCGCACCCTGAGAATCAACGATGTCGTGGCCTCTGTCGAGGGAGTGAAGTGGGCGGCTCAGAGAATTCCCAAATATATCCTCCTTGCTGGCGGGGAGAACATTTTGCTGATAAAGCTTAATGAAGACGGCTCTTACAGCGGCCACGATATTAACACCGATTGCGCTTCGGGGACTGGCGTTTTCCTCGACCAGCAGGCTGTCCGGCTGGGCATCGGAATCGAAGAGCTGGCAGAGAAAGCCGGGCGTTTTGAGGGCGTTCCCCCCTCGATTGCCACTCGCTGCGCCGTCTTTGCCAAGACCGACTTGATTCACAGCCAGCAGCGGGGGCATTCGCCTGCCGCTATCACCGCCGGGCTCTGCGATGGAGTGTCCCAGTGCCTGGCAGATACTTTGATCAAAGACAGGACATTCACTGGCGATATGTGCATGGCCGGGGGCGTCGCTCTTAACAGCCGGGTTGTCGCCGGCCTGGAGCGCATTCTCGGCCGCAAAATCGAAGTCATCCCTGATGCCGAGGTCATTCCGGCTATCGGCGCCGCTTTGCAGGCTGAAGAGATAGTGTCTCTCCGGTCTCTCTGTGAAACCGGGCATTTTGACCTAGGCAGGAAAATTCCCCTCAATCCTCCGCTCCGGCTAGAACGTTCCCCGTATCCGAACTTTGATGAGGAGCGGACCTGGCGAGAGGGAGATGTCGAGGTCACGCTCTATGAAGACCTGGCCCCGGGCGAGACCTATCCAGTCTATCTCGGCCTGGATGTCGGTTCCACGAGCACCAAATTGGTCCTGACTCAAGGGGGAAGAGTCCTCCTCGGGCTCTATACCTATACCAAGTCGGCGCCCGTGGGCGCTGTCCAGAAATTATTCCAAACCATCTCTAACCTGGAAGAGCGGTACGGGGTCAAGTTCGCCTGGGTCGCCGCCGGGACGACGGGCTCGGGCAGGCAGCTCATCGGGAAATTGATTCATGCCGACCTCATTATCAACGAGATCACCGCCCATGCGAAGGCGGCTGTATCTCTTGACCCCAATGTAGACACGATTATCGAGATCGGAGGCCAGGATTCCAAATTCATCAGAGTGCAGAGAGGCGCCGTCGTCCAGGGCCTGATGAATTATATCTGCGCCGCAGGGACCGGCTCGTTCATCGAAGAGCAGACCGAAAGATTGAATGTCCGTCTCCAAGACTGCGCCGGTTTGGCCATGGGAAGGAGCGGCCCAATCATATCCGACCGCTGCACGGTTTATATGGAGCGCGACCTCAGCCGGCTTCTCTCTGAGGGCTGGCCCAAGGAAGAGCTCCTGGCTTCGGTGCTGCATTCCATCCGCGATAATTACCTGATGCGTGTTGTCGGCCTGGCCAAAGTGGGGAACAATATCTGTTTCCAAGGAGCGACGGCAAAGAACAAGGCTCTTGTGGCCGCCTTTGAAGTCGAACTTGAAAAACCGATCCGGGTTTCGCGCTATTGCCATCTTGCCGGCGCTCTGGGCGTCTGCCTTTTACTCAAGGAAAAGACAATGGGAAAGTCCGGTTTTGTCGGGCTGGAATTTTCCTCGTGGACGCATGAGCAGCACAGTGAGATTTGTTCTCTCTGCCGCAATAACTGTCAAATAACCGTGGTCCAGGCCGGCGAGGAAAAAGCCGCCTGGGGATTTCAGTGCGGCCGGGAGTATCAGGACAAGGTCTACAAAGACAAACGGCTTCCTTTTGAATCCGTGTTTAAGGTTTACAGCAGGGCGCTTAAATCCAGCCGAATGTCTCCCCGCCCGGCGCACCGCCGAAAGGCAAGGATCGGCATCCCTCGGGCGCTGCCGCTGGTGGAATATCTGCCTTTATGGGAAGAATTCTTTTCCCGCCTGGGTTTTAAGACCCTGGTATCACCGCAGGACAAGGATATGCTGAAGAGGGGAAAAGGCCTGGCGCAGGCGGAGTTTTGTTCTCCTATCTTCCTGGCTCACGGCCACGTGGACTGGCTCAAGGAGAAAGAGACCGACTTTATTTTTTTCCCGGTCATGGTCAAGGGGCCACAACGGCAGGAAACAAAGGAGCATACGTTCTACTGCTATTATACGTCCTACATGCCGGTGATTCTCCAGAATTCATCCTTATTCAACAAAAAAAAGAACCTACTTTTCCCGCTCGTTGACCTTCAGCTTGAGCGGGATGAGGTGGCTGACTCTTTATATAAGACGCTCGGCCGGCCTCTCGGCCTCTCCAAGAAGGAGGTCCGCCGGGCTTTTGCGGCAAGCTGGGATCACTTCCGTATCCTGGAGGAAAACCTGAAGCGGCACGGTGAGAAAGCTTTGGCCGAGCTTGAGAACCAAGACACGTTTGCCGTGGTCCTGTTGGGCAGGCCCTATAATCTTTTGGACAGTTCTTTGAACCAGAACATCCCCGACCTGATCCAGCAGTACGGTTATCGCGTTCTGACGCCGGACATGCTCAGCTTCGATTCTGTCCCTGCCGAATACACCGAAGATTATCTGAGCAAAGTCCATTGGCACTACGGCAAAACAATCCTCCGGACCACCGAGCTCGTCCTGCGGAATCCAAAACTTTTCCCGGTCTATGTCACGAATTTCCGCTGCAGCCCGGATTCATTCATCATCAGCTATTTCAAGGAGCTCATGGAAAGGCAGGGCAAGCCTTATCTGATTCTCCAGCTCGATGAGCTCAGCTCTGAAGTTGGTTATCAAACACGGATCGAGGCCGCCTTGGAGTCTTTTCGCAACTGGGACAGAAGAGAGCCGAAGATAGGCCAGCCCTTTGCCTTTGTGCCGATGACGCAGGATAAGGTCTGGATCCTTCCGCACGTGGATGACGTCGCGACGGCCCTGGCCAAAGCCGTCTTTGTTCGCCTCGGGTTTGAATGCATCCTCGCAGAAGAGACACCCGAGTCCATTTTCCGCGGCCTCAAACTTGTCGGAGGAGGGGAGTGTATTCCTACGGCGGCCGTTCTTGGTGGAATCGTGCAGACTATAGAAAAGCACAAACTGGACTGCCGCCGGACCGCTGCCCTTATTCCCACGAGCATGCTCAGCTGCAATTATCCCCAGATTCCTCTGGCGGTTCATTCCGGCCTTCAAAAAATGGGGCTTGGAGACATCAAGATTTTCTCGACCGCGGTGGCCGACCGGAATTTTTCTTTTTCTTTAAACGTATCTCTCCTTAAGGCTTTTGTTATGGCTAGTCTTATCCATCAGATGACGGCGAAGATACGGCCTTATGAAATCCGCAAAGGAGATGCCGAAAACGTTAAAATGATGACCCTCGAAAAGCTCAGCCGGGCGATCGTCGAGAAGCGAAGTCTTCAAGCGGCTTTCCTTGACGTGGTCAAGGACTATTCTGCGGTCAAAGTCTGCCCGTTTCCCGGCGACCGTCCTTTACTCGTCATCCTCGGCGACCTCTATGTGGTCTGCAACCCGGCCTTCAACCAGGAGGTCGAAAGGACGATCGAAGAGGCCGGAGGAGAAGCCCTGGCCGCCTCCTACGTTGACCTCAGTCATTTCAACCATCTGAACAGGATTGAAAAGTCCATCCGGGACAGGTCTTATCGCACTCTCGCGGAGGCGGTAGGGTTGAGCACCTTCGTCAGGCATTACGACCGCAAGTTCCGGAAGATGGCCAGCCCGGTTCTGGGGCCGGCCCATCCGCTCATGGACAAAAGACTCCTGAAGGATCTCAGAGACCTCGGAATCCCTCCTGAACTCGAGGGTGAGACGGCCCAGAATGTCATGAAGATCCTCTATTATCTGAAACATTTTAAGCCGGATGCGTTCGTTCATATCAACCCGCTTTATTGCTGCCCGGGAGTTGTCAGCAATGCCCTGCTCCACTGGGTCGAAGCCGAACACGGCGTGCCCGTGATTCATTTGTTCTATGACGGCATTCAGAATCCCAACGAGAACCTGGAGCCGTACATCCATTATCTCAAAAGAAAAAAGGCCTCGGGGCGGGCCGTGACAGTGGGTGTTTCCGGTTAATTAATACTAAAACTATCGATTAAGTAGAAATTTCTCTTGAAAACTCCGGCTCATCCTTGTCATAATATGGACTGCTCCTTGTGCGAGCGCAGAAAGAATCGAGGAGGTTTTGACTCATGAACAAAACAATTGGTTTAACGATCGGAGGCCGAGCGCCGGAGTTCGCCCTCAAGGACCAGGATGGAAAAGAGGTCCGCCTGTCCGAATTCAAAGGCAAAAAAGTCTTGCTCTCCTTCCATCCTCTGGCCTGGACAAAGGTCTGTGCTGAACAGATGAAGTCGCTGGAGCAGAATGGGGAGACCTTCAAGGGGCTCGACGCGGTCGCTCTCGGCCTGAGCGTCGATACGGTTCCATCCAAGAATGCCTGGGCCAAAGAGCTGGGAATCTCCCGGACGAGGCTTCTTTCTGATTTCTGGCCTCATGGCGGAGTGGCCAAAGCTTTTGGCATTTTCCGCGATCAGAACGGATTTTCGGAGAGAGCCAACATCATCATTGATGAGAATCAGAAAATCGCTTTTGTCAAAGTCTACGAGATTCCTCAATTGCCTGATATCCAGGAGATCATCCACTTTCTCAAAAAATAGGAACAGATTCAAACCCAGCGGGAGTGAAAGATGAGTCGTGGACTGGTCATCATCAGCGGCGCGACGGGGTTTATAGGAAGAGCTCTGTCCCGAGACCTGGCCGAGAACGGCTATGACATTGCCGTCCTGACCCGGGACCGGGAAAAGGCCAGGGCGCGGTTCGGAGATGAGGCCATCATTGCTGGGTGGGATGGGAAGACATCCCGGGGCTGGCTGGAACTCACCTCGCGCTCAAGCGCTATCATTAACCTGGCCGGTGAAAATATCGGAGCAGGCCGCTGGACGGAACAACGGAAACAACGCATCATCCAGAGCCGAATCGACGCCGGGAAGGCCGTTACGGAAGCTGTCAACAGAGCTTCGGTAAAGCCAAAAACGGTCATCCAGGCTTCAGCCGTTGGCTATTATGGTCCAAAGGATGATGAATCCTTGGATGAGTCATCGCCGTCCGGGGAAGGTTTCTTGGCCGAGACAGTCCGCCATTGGGAACTCTCCACCCGGGAAGTCGAAGATATCGGTGTGAGGCGCATCGTCATCCGCTCAGGGCTTGTTCTGGGGAAAGACGGCGGTACTCTCCCCAGGTTTCTTAAACCTTTCCGTTTCTTTGTCGGAGGTCCGCTCGGCGCCGGAAAGCAGTGGTTCCCCTGGATCCATTGGAAAGACGAAATTGCGGCCATCCGTTTTCTTCTTGAACGGGAAGACGCGAGCGGCGTTTTTAACCTGGTTTCGCCCTGCTCCCTGACCATGAAGGAATTCGCCAAGACTCTCGGACGAGTGCTCGAACGTCCTTCTTGGTTTCCTGTGCCCGCATTTTTGCTCCGGCTCCTTTTTGGCGAGATGGCCGGAGAGACGCTTCTCTCCGGGCAAAGGGTGTTGCCGGCCGCTCTTCTCAGGGCGGGCTATAAGTTCCGGTATCCTGAGATTGAAGCGGCTCTGAGAGACATTCTGGGCGCTTAGACAAAAATTTCCCGGGGAATGTCTCTCAAATTGAAGTTGGATGCCATACTCCGGCCATAAGCTCCGGCATGCAGAACAGCCAGGATATCGCCCCTTCGGGGAAGGGGCATCGGGATCTCCTTTCCAAAGATGTCTCCTGTTTCGCAGAGGTTGCCGGCCACAGTGATGGGCCTGATTTTCCCTCCGGTCACCCGCCCGCAATTGACGATCTCATGGTAAGCTTGAGCGTAAATGGCAGGCCGGGGAAGACAGTTGTATGTTCCGCCATTAACACAAGCGAAAAGCTGGCCGTAGCTTTCCTTGACATATTCCACCTTGAGGAGGAGGACGCCTGCATCTGCCGCCAGGTATTTTCCCGGCTCGACGGCGATAGCCTTGATCTTGAGTCCAGCCTCGGCGATCTGCCGGCAGATGTGGCGCGCATACTTTTCGAGAGGGAAAAGCGCCTGGCTTTTGGCGTATCTGGGTCCGAACCCGCCCCCAAAATCCAGGAATTCCAGATAGACACCTTTCTTTTCCAGACGAGCGGCCGTTTGAATCATCTTTCCGGCTGCGGCTATGACGGCGTCGTAATCCTCCATCACCCATCCCGAGCCAAGATGCTGGTGGAGAGCCACGGGGATGAAACCATAAGATCGGGCTTTCTCGAAGGCTTGGAGAACCTTTTTTTCTTCGATCCCGAATTTGACCGGCGTCCTATCAGAAGACCTTTTCCCTGCTGTAACCACGCGGGGACTAAACCCGCGGCCGGCTCCCGGATTCCATCTTATGGAGACCCTTATTTTTTTTGACCTGAAATCCCTTTTCTTAATTTCCCGCATCAGCTCCAACTGCTCCAGCGCATCAATGTTGACGATGACCCCGTCGCAGTTGAAGACTCGGGAGATGTCGTCTTTGCTCACGGATGTCCCCGTGAATAGAATCCTTCGGCCGGGAAAACCAGACCGGAGGGCCTCATCGACCTCTCCAGGGGAGACAGCGTCGATCCAGGCTCCTTGGCCGCGGAGCAGCTTAAGGATCTCCCTGTGAAAATTGGCCTTCATGGCGTAATAGATTCTTGCCTCTAATGTGGCCTGCCGGGAGAACGCCTCATGCAGTCTTGCATAATTAGTTAGGATCTGCGCCCGGCTATAGACGAAAAGCGGAGTCCCGAATTCTGCGGCTACTCGAGTCGCCTCCTTTCCGTTAAGATAAAGCTTCCGGTTCTTCATCCGAAGAAATTTATTTTCCCACCACATCTTCATCCATCCGCCTTGTTGTCGTCTTTTCCCTGGAAAAGACCGAGCTGGCCTTGGGCCAGTTTTTTGGCGATCTCCAGGAGTACGGGATATTTTTTCAAGAGCAGGGGAGGGATGTCCAGCTCCTCTCCGCTGACCATGTTTTTGATCTGGAGAGCGTTGGCCAGCGCCTGACCGCGGTAATGGTTGTTGGTAATGACAAAAACTTTGTCCGTCTTCTGGCCGAGCTCCTTGATTCTGTCCACCCACTCCTGCAGTTCGTCCTTGGCGTAGAGATAGTTGTAGCGCTCGTCGCGGCCGGCCCCTTCTCTGAACCAGTCCTTGTAGTTTCTTCCATGGAGCCGGACATAGGAAAAGTCCGAGATGGTCGACAAAGCGCTGGGTTTTATGGAGTTTCGGAGCACCGGCTGGTCGATGTTGCAGTAACAGACCCGGTATTCCGCGAGTACCTTGTAGAAGCTCTGATCCTCCCAGGACGAGTGTCTGACTTCGACCGTCATGGGGTATCCGGAGAAAAGCTTGAAGAGCCGGATCAAATAATCCGAGTGATCGGGGGAATGGACGAACGACCAGGGGAACTGGAAGAGGAGCGAGGCCAGCCTGCCCTTGGCCCGGAGAGGTTCGAGGCCAAGCTTGAAGTCATCCGCATCCTTCCGGGACCAGTTCTTCCTCTCATGGGTGAAGACTTGATGGACCTTAACGGCAAAAAGGAATTCAGGGAAGCCGGCCACTTTTTTGACCCAAGAGAGGGACATCGACAAGGCGGGGGGTCGGTAAAAAGTGCTGTTGACCTCGACGATATTGATGCAGCTGGCAAGAAAGGTCAGCGGGTGGAATCCGGTCCCTTTTTCTTCCGGATAGACGGTCCCTTCCCAGTCTTTGTAACTCCAGCCAGCCGTCCCGATGAAATACCGGCTCATGCAAAATCCTCCCCACTATTCTAAGAAAAACCGCCTTAATTGCCAACCGGAAAGATTAGAAGCACTTCCAATTCCGTGATAGCCCTATGCTGATAGAAGGGGAGGGTGGCGTGGTTCGGGGGCCCCCCGCCGCCCCGAGCGTTTGATGCCCCGGTCTTTGGCTCTGGAAACAACATGATTGACCGCGAGGGCGCCGGGGGTGAACCGCGACAGGACCCGCCCCCATTACGGAAATAGAGATGCCATCTA
>CAZOKP010000018.1:0-36961 GCA_964580435.1 uncultured Eubacteriales bacterium | reverse complement strand
CCCCCAACCTGCGGATCCACAGTCCGCTGCTCTAACCAGTTGAGCTACACTCACCACAGGTCAAAAGGTGAGGCAATTTTAGCATCTTCACCGGATTCTGTAAATATGGCGAGAGCGAGAATTGGAGATTGCTTCGGTCGCTGCGCTCCCTCGCAATGACAGGGTTCGAGATTCTACTTTTGGCCTTCGATAAGGTCGAGGACTTCGGCCGAATCCCTCCAGCGTTCCCTGACCTTGACCGTCAGGTCCAGAAAGACTTTAGAATCAATGAGTTGTTCGATCTCCTGGCGGGCGTCTATCCCGATCTCTTTGATTACGTGCCCGTGACGGCCGATGACGATCTTTCTGTGACCGTCACGCTCTACAAAAATGGTCGCGCTGATATATGTGACCCTTCTTCGCTGCTTTTTTGTTTTCGGAGGAGAACCCGGCATCCGGGCTTCCTCCGTCATAGTCTCGACCTCTGCTTCGCCTTCTGACTCGCCCTCTTTCTGCCTTTCCTCCATGCTCTCAATGAGGACGGCCGTCACAAAAGGAAGTTCTTTCTCCACGCGCTTGAGCAATTTTTCCCTGACGATCTCCGCTACCATGAACCTGAGGGATTGGTCGGAGACTGTATCGTCGTCGTAGACCTTCTCGGCTTCGGGCAGGTTCTCATAGATCTGCTTCTCCAGCACGTCCAGGTTCGTCCCCCTAAGCGCGGAGACAGGAATGATCTCTTTGAAGCTAAGAAGATCCTTGTACTTATCGATGATGGGAAGGATCCTGTCTTTCTTGATGATATCGACTTTATTGATCAGCAGGAAGAGGGGAGTAGTGACGTTCTTCAGCGTCTCGATGACGAACTCATCGCCATGCCCAAACGGTTGCGTGGCGTCGATAAGGAGGCAGATCAGGTTGCTTGTCTCCAGTGCGGAGTAGACGAAACTCATCATTCTTTTGTTGAGTGTGTGCAGCGGCTTATGGATTCCCGGGTTGTCGATGAAGATAATCTGTCCTTTTTCGGTCGTTTTGATGCCCAGGATGCTGATCCTGGTCGTCTGAGGCTTATCCGAGATGATGGCCACTTTCTGGCCCAGCAGGGTGTTGAGAAGAGTGGACTTTCCCACGTTCGGCCGCCCGATGAGAGCTACATAACCGACCTTCATTCGCTGTTCTTTTTATCCTCCTCTTTTCGACTCTCGGCCTTTTTCGCCTTCAGCTTCTTGATCCTTTTCTGGTCGACATCAAGGACTTCGAAAGAGAGACCTTTGACTTCGAATTTTTCTCCCCGCTTGGGGAGCCTCCCCAGGTCGTCCATAATGAGACCGCTGACAGTGACGTAATCGTCGTCGGCCAGGTCGAGATCGAACAGTTCCTCCAACTTTTCGACCTCGGCATCGCCGGAAACGGCATATTCGGAAGGACCGATCGCGGTAATCGGCGTCTCTTCGTCTATGTCATATTCGTCATGAATCTCGCCGACAATTTCCTCGACGAGGTCTTCCATGGTGACGAGGCCGGAGACGCCTCCGTGCTCATCGACCACAATGGCCATTTTCTGTTTTCTTTTCTTGAACTCCTTGAGCAACTCCGCGACCTTCATGGATTCCGGGACAAAGTGGACGGGCCGGATAATCGGGTCGATAGGCAGGTCCCTGTGTTTGTCTTCGGAATACTGGAGCAGGTCTTTGGCGATCACGATACCTTCGATATTGTCTATCCTGTCCTTATAAACCGGGATACGGGAATATTTTTCTGACATGATCAGGTCGCGGAGAGCGCCGAACGTGGCCTCTTTCTTTATGCAGACCATGTTCACCCGCGGCGTCTTGATCTCCCCGACGAGCGTGTCGCCGAATTCGACCACGCTCTTGAGGAGAACGCCTTCGTGCTCTTCGATAATGCCTTCTTCCGTGGCCTCGTCGATAAAGGTTTCGATCTCTTCTTCCGAGGCTTCCCGCATCTCTTCCTCGATCTCTTCCTTCTCCAGTTTCCTGATCAAGAAGATCAGCGGCGCTGCGAGCGCCCGGACCAGCCGGAAGGCAGGAAGGAAAAACTGGATGACCGCTTTCTTGTTCAGGAAATTCAGAAGGCGGGGTAGGTAATCAAAAAGAATAAAGAAGAAGCCTAGCGAGATGAGAAAAAACCAGAAAGGCCAGAACTTCCATCTCGGGAGGATGGCCAAGAGATAAACCAGGAAGGCGATGATGAAAAGAGCGCGCAAGCTCTCGACGGCGATCCTGGTTTCGTCATAGACGTCCAGGATCTTCTGGCGGCCTTCCTTTTGTTTGTCCTCGAGAAACCGGCTCAGCGAGATCTTGGAAAAGGTGCCAAGAGAAGCATGAAAAAGCGACAGCAGAAAAGCGGCCAGAAAAATCGCGCTCAGGCCGCTCCATTTCAAGAATTCTGCAGCCATCTTAGTGTTCAGCGACTCCCCGACAGGAGGCGATGAATCTTCGCTTGCTCTTCCTCGATCCCTTTTCCGTGGTCAAACCCCAAAAGATGGAGAAACCCGTGGACAGCAAGGTCCTCCAGCTCCTTCTCCAGGCCGTGAGTTTTGGGAAGGCGCTGCTTGAAGGCTTGAGGGACGGATATGGCGATATCACCGAGATAGGACTTGCCGTCGATGCTCTTTTTTTCTCCGAAGGGAAAACTGAGGACATCGGTCGGCGCATCTTTCTTCAGGAAATCTCTGTTCAACCTCCTGATCGTCTTTGTGTCGACGAAAACAAGGTTGATCTCCGGGTCGTTGAGCTTGTAGCATGCCACGAGAGACCTCAGCAGGTTTTTGAATTTGGCCCGGTCGATTCGGTACCTATGCTGGAGGTTTATTATTTCGATCATCGGTCTTTTTCGCGGGGGCGGTTTTTTTCTTTTTCTTCATCTCGAAATCGAAGCCGGGATATTCCAGCCGGGGGTGATAGATGGTGTAGAGGGTCGAGTGGAAGGAGAGGGCGATCGCCCTCAGTTCGCGCAGCGAAAAATCGCACTCATCCAGCTGCCCGTCCTGGAGATAGTTGTCGAAGATTTCCGTGATGACTCTTTTGAGGAGGTGGCGGGTGGGAGATTTCAGGCTTCGGGAGGCGGCTTCAATCGAGTCGGCCAGCATGATCAGGGCGGCCTCTTTGCTCTGGGGCGCGGGCCCTGGATAGCGGTAGCTTTCCTCCCCGATCGTCTGCATTTCGGGGTTATATTGTTCTTTGGCTTTATGGAAGAAGTATCTGACGAGAGAGCTCCCATGGTGCTGTTCGATGATTTCTTTTAGTTTTTTGGGAAGCTTGAGCTCTTTGGCCATATCCGTGCCCTCTTTGACGTGGTTGACGATAACGAGGGTACTCATGCTCGGAGTCAGGTCCTTATGGAGGTCAGGGTTCCGGCTGATGTTTTCGATGAAGTATTCCGGCCTTTTGACCTTCCCAATGTCGTGGTAGAGAGCTCCTGCTTTGACGAGCATGGAATCAAGCCCGATCTCCTCAGACGCTTTTTCGGCCAACGTGGCGACGATAAGGGAGTGGTGATAGGATCCCGGAGCTTCCAGGGCCATCCGCTTGAAAATAGGAAGGTCGGAATTGGTGAGCTCCAAGAGCTTTGTCTGGGTGACGAACCCAAAGACGGTCTCAAAAACGGGAAGAAGCAGAAATGAGAGCGAGGCCCCCAGAGCTCCGCCGAGAAGGCCCATGCCGGCCTCGGTGGCAAATAGGTCAAACCCGCTCGGCCTTTCTTTGATCAATTCGAACGTGAGGATGAGGAAGATATTGATTGGCGCGACGACAAACAGCCCCGTTCGCAGGGCGGAGGTCCGCTTCTGCTTCTGGTAGTATCTGATGCCGTAGATCGCCCCCAGTCCTCCGATGAAGCTGAAAAACGTGAGGTTATAATTCGGCTGGAAGAGATATCCGACGAGGATGCTGTTCAGGATCGCGAAGATCAAACTGATGGGGTTTGTCGTGAGAAAGGCAAAGAGGATCACTCCGAATTGATAGGGAAAGGCATACTTATAGGCTTCAACGTCAGCCAGGAAGGAGAGGGTCGCTTTATCGCTGATAAGCGTGGCAAGAAGCAGACAAAACTTGTAGACCACAAGACCCAGAACGAGGATCGTCCCCATCATCAGAAAGGTCTGCAGGGCCGACCTGTAGGGTAATAGGGATTTCAGATAATACCAGAGACCAACGAAAATGAGGGCCAAGAGGAGGAACGTCCCGACAAGATTTCTCGCCCAGCCGCGCTTTCCCTGAAGATTCCGGTTGATGATGTCTATCCATTTGAGCTTTTCCGGCGTCGCTTCATCCCCTTTGCGGATGATGACCTTCCCCTTTTTGACCCTGTAAAAGACGGTTTCAACGCGGGCAATGGTGCGCTGTTCCCTGGCCTCTGTTTCGACCCGGTTATAAGTGATGTTGGGAGAGAGAAAGACGTCGGCCAGGCTCTCGAGGAGCCTTTTGGTTCTCGCAGGAAATTCGATCCTGTCGACCTCGGCAACAAACTTTTCTCTGCTCTCTTTGATGTCGAGGATCTCTTCGACTTTGGTGAGCCTTTCATTTCCCGGGCCCCGGAGGAGAGTGAAGCCCCTCTCCGGTTCTTTTCGGATGAACAGCCTTTTGGAGACAATGATCCCCTGGGAAGACACCTTGCCTATAAGACTGATCAGCGTCTCTTCGATATCCGGGGAGAACTTCGACCTGACCAGGGTTTCCAGGTCCCTGGGTGGAATATCCAACCCGAATTTTTCAGCCATGTCTTTTTCGAGTCCAGCTATGTTCGCTGGAGCTGAGACTTTCTTGAGCCATTCTTGACCGAACTCAAAAACCTGACGGATCCTTTCCTCCGCATTCAAAAAGGCGTTCTCGTCGAAAGAATAGACGGGAAGCACGGCCTCTTGGGCCTCGGCCCTTCTTTTGGCTGTTGTCTCTGTATCTTCAATCGTGAGATCGAGCGGGGCGACGATATCCGAAGAAGCGATCTCTCCTTCCTTGAACCCGGGGAGCGATTTGGACGGGACATAGGAAAGGAGATAGGCCAGGATGAAGACAAAAATGGCGAGCAAGAAGAAAGGATTCTGGACGAACCGCTTCCACACAGCCTGCTCTTCTTTTTTTTGAGGCAGGGGGCCATCGTTCTTTTTTGGGAGGGGAGACGTCCCCTTGAAGAGCTTCAGGTTCTTGAAGGATACAAAACTCATTATTCTTTAGAAGAGCGTGGCTCGGCTCGTTGATAAGCCAGGATGATTTTCTGGACCAGAGGATGCCTGACGACGTCCTTATCGTCAAAGTGGATAAAGGCGATCTCTTTTATGCCGGAAAGGATCTTGAGGGCTTCAAGGACCCCCGACCTTTTGGGCTGAGGCAGGTCGATCTGAGTGATGTCGGCCGTGACAACGACCTTGGACCCGAACCCGGAGCGCGTTAGCAGCATCTTCATCTGCTCACGGGTCGAGTTCTGGGCTTCATCGAGGATGATGAACGAATCGTTGAGCGTCCTCCCCCTCATAAAGGCAAGCGGCGCGATCTCGATGATGCCCCTTTCGATAAGGCGGTTGGCCTGGTCTGTCTGGCTCAGGTCAAAGAGCGCATCATAGAGCGGCCGGAGATAGGGATTGATTTTCTGGTAGAGGTCACCCGGGAGAAAGCCCAGCTTTTCTCCGGCCTCAACCGCGGGCCGAGTGAGGATGATCCGGTTGACGATCTTATCCTGGAGGAAGCTCAGGGCCATGGCCATGGCCAGGTAAGTCTTGCCTGTGCCGGCCGGGCCGATCCCAAAGACCAGGTCGAAGTTCCGGATGGCCTGGATATACTCCTGCTGGTTGAGGCTCTTAGGCCCCACGGATTTGCGGGAGAGGCTTAAAGCTTCAGAAGGGAAATAGTTCTCCAAAGGCCCGGAGGACCCGTTTTCCAGGCGATCGAGGGCGATATGGAAGTCCTCCTCCTTGAGGGAGCAGCCTTTTTCCTCGAGTTCTCTCATTTTTTCGAAATAGAACTTGGCGAATTCGACTTTCTTGGCCTCACCGTCGATCAAAAGGCTGTCCCCCCGGATGGAGAGACTGACACCGAGCCTGTTCTCGAGCTTTCTCAGGTTCCTGTCCAGGACGCCTGAAAAGACGTTTTTCCGGATATAGGGATGGCTGATTTTCTCCATATCAACAGGCGGGAGACGAGTCCTCGGTCATTTGTTAATGATTATAAACATTAAAGCTCTCCGTTTGTCAAGCCAACCGGGGCGGTTCTCGGGGAGGCCCGTTCCCATCTTCTCCCCATCTTCTCGGTTGAAAAAAAATGCGGGCTGGTATATATAATGATTTTATTTTCTGTTCTTTAAGCCGAATCCGTCCCGGCAGGGGATTGCGGCCGCAAAGGAGAGAGCATGGAAAAAGAATTTATGACCGTCTCCATCCCGACATCTCTTTATAAGAAGATCGAGGAGATCATCAAAGGAACCGAGGTCACATCCGTTGCGAGCTATATCAGCAAAGTGCTGAGGGAAAAGCTTTCCCAGGAAAAAGAAGCGGGGGAAGTCTTCAGCAAGGAAGACGAGGAAAAGGTCAAAGAAAGGTTGAAAGCTCTGGGCTATATCGATTAGTAGCGAAAAACTACGCTTGGACGGCTGGAGGAAATAATGATCCTACCCCACGGCGGAAAACTGGTTGAACGTGTTCTCAAGGGAGTGCGAAGGGAAGAAGCACTCGAAAAGGTGAAATGCCTTCCTGCCCTGAAGATCGATGAGGAATTGATCTCGGACGTAGAAAACATTGCCACGGGCGTCTTTTCTCCGTTGGAAGGGTTTATGGGCAGGCCCGACTTCCGCAATGTTCTCCGCGAGATGCGGCTTTCCAATGACCTGCCCTGGACCATCCCCATTGTTCTTGACGCCCGCCGTGAGGATGCCCGGAAGTTTAAGGAAGGGGAGGAAGTGGTTTTGATAGATGCGAGCGGGAGGCCGGTTGCCATCCTGCGCCTCGAGGAAAAATATGAATACGACAAAGAAGATCTGGCCGAAAGCGTCTTCCTGACCAGGGACAAGGCTCATCCCGGGGTGGCAAAAGTCGCGGGGATGAAAGACGTTCTGCTTGCCGGCCCAGTCGACCTCCTCGAGATCTCTCCGACTCCGTTTGACCGGTATAAGCTGAGCCCGAAAGAAACGAGAATCCTGTTCAAAGAAAAAGGCTGGAAGACGGTGGTCGGGTTTCAGACAAGGAATACACCTCATATCGGGCACGAATATGTCCAAAAAACAGCCTTGACCTTCACCGACGGCATTTTCGTCAACCCCGTCATCGGACGGAAGAAAAAGGGCGATTTCAAGGATGAGGTGATCCTGGCGTCTTACGAGGAGCTCATCAGGAATTATTACCTCAAGGAGAGGGCGGTCATGGCGATCCTCCAGATGGAGATGCGCTATGCCGGGCCTCGGGAAGCAATCTTCCATGCCATCATTCGTAAGAATTTCGGCTGCACCCACATCATCATCGGCCGTGACCACGCCGGAGTGGGGAACTATTATTCCCCTTATGCTGCCCAGGACATCTTTGAGGACTTCCCGGACCTGGGCATCGCCCCGCTCTTCTTTAAATCTTTCTATTACTGTAAGAAATGTCAGTCTGTGGTGAACGAGAAAATCTGCCCCCATCCTCCTTCCGAGCAGATTCAGTTCAGCGGCACGAAGATACGGGACATGCTGGTGAAAGGCGAGATCCCCCCGGCAGAGCTCATCCGGCCTGAAGTGGCCCGGGTCATCATGGCCTTCAAAGATCCGTTCGTGGAATGAGCCGGGAATGAATTTCTATCAGAAAGAGGCTCGGCATGGATAAGAAAGTATTGATCATCGGCCTGGATTGCGCTCCGGGCGAGATTGTCTTTGAAAAGCGGGAGCAGTTTCCCGTGCTCCGGGAGCTCATGGAGAACGGGCTCTGGGGAAACCTGCGAAGTTCTGACCCGCCCATCACCATCCCCGCCTGGATGGTCATGTGCACAGGCAAGGACGCCGGCAGGCTCGGGCTTTACGGCTTTCGCCACCGCAAGGGGTATTCTTATAAGGACATGTGGATCGCCACGTCCCAATCGATCAAGGAAAGAGCCATCTGGGATATCATCGGGGATTTTGGCGGCCAGAGCTGTCTCGTCAGTGTGCCGCCGAGCTATCCTCCGCACCCGGTCCCGGGCAATCTGATCTCCTGTTTCATCACGCCCGACAACGAAAAAGAATACACCTATCCCCAGAGCCTCCGGCAGGAGATCGAGGAAAAATTCGGCCCCTATATTTTTGACATAGAGTTCAGGACGGACGAAAAAGAGGAGCTCCTGGAGGGAATTTACCGGATGACGAAGAAAAGGTTCGAGGTCATGAACCATCTCATCCGCCACAAACCCTGGAATCTGTTCATGTTCGTGGAGATCGGGGTTGACCGGGTCCAGCACGGATTCTGGAAATACATGGACCCGCAGCATCACCTCTACGTCAAAGGGAATCCCTATGAGGACGTCATCCTGGATTATTATAAGTTCCTGGACAAGAAGCTCGGGGAGCTCGTCGATGCCTGCGGCAAGGACACCATCGTGCTCGTCGTCTCCGATCACGGCGCCAAAAGGATGAAAGGCGCTTTTTGCGTCAACGAGTGGCTGATCGAAGAAGGCGATCTCGTAGTCAAGTCCAGGCCGGCCAAGCCGGAGAGCGTGGAGAAGGTCGACGTCGATTGGTCCAGGACCAAAGTCTGGGGCTGGGGCGGCTACTACGCCCGCCTTTTCCTCAACGTCGAGGGAAGGGAAGACCAGGGGATCATCAACCCGGAAGATTATGAAAAGGAAAGGGACCTCCTGGCCGAACGAATCCTCAAGATCAGGGGTCCTCAGGGAGAAAAATGGCAGACTCGGATCATCAAGCCCCAGGAATATTTTAAGGAGGCCCGGGGTGAATATCCCGACCTAATGATCTATTTTGACGACCTTTACTGGCGTTCGGCCGGGACTCTGGGACATCCGGGAAAATTCCTGGCAGAGAACGACACCGGCCCTGACGACGCGGTCCATGCCCAGGAAGGAATCTACATTCTCTTTGATCCTTCTCATAAACCCAAAAAGCGAAAAGATGCGAGCATTATCGATATCGCGCCGACGATCCTTAATCTTTTTGGCCTCCCTGTCCCCAAGGACATGGAAGGCAAGGTTCTTGCGGCTTAAAAGGAGTCATTCATTCATGGAGAAAAAGCAGTGTTGCGACCAGAAGGGGTTTACTTTGTGGTTTACCGGATTGCCGTGTTCGGGAAAATCGGCCGTGGCTGACCGCGTGGCCGAGATTCTCCGGGAGCGGGGCTTGAGGGCTGAGAGGCTGGACGGGGACATCGTCCGGCAGAGCCTCACCAGGGACCTGGGCTTTTCCCGCAAAGACCGCGATGAGAACATCCGCCGGGTCACTTTTGTGGCCAAGCTCCTGACGAGAAACGGTGTCGCCGTCCTGACCTCATTCATCTCGCCATATCGAGAGATCAGGGCGGAATCCAGGCGCGAAATCGGCGACTTCATCGAGGTGTATGCTAAGTGCAGCCTGGAGGTTTGCATCCAGAGAGATGTCAAGGGGATGTATCAAAAAGCCATGAAAGGGGAAATCAAGGAATTCACTGGGGTCTCCGACCCCTACGAGGAGCCTTTGAATCCCGAAATTCTTTTGCAGACGGATCAAGAAAGCCTTGAGGAAAGTGTTCAAAAAGTGCTTAAACGGTTAGGAGAACTGGGCTATCTTTAGGCCGTGCCAGGGCGGATAAGGAGAGGAACATGGGTTATCTAGTGACAGGGGGTGCCGGGTTCATCGGCTCTCACATTGTCGAGGAGCTGGTGAGACGGGGGGAGAAAGTCAGGGTTCTTGATAATTTTATCACCGGCAAGAGGGCCAACGTCGCCCCTTTCCGAGACCTCATTGAACTTATCGAGGGAGACATCCGGGACCTCAAAACATGCCGGCAGGCCCTGGAAGGAATAGACTATGTTTTGCATCAGGCCGCCCTGCCGTCGGTGCCTCGCTCAATTGAAGACCCCCTCTTGGCCCACGAGATCAATGTCCGGGGCACCTTGAACCTGCTGGTGGCCTCCTGCGAGGCTAAAGTCAGGAAGTTCGTCTTCGCCTCGTCATCGTCCGTCTATGGAGATAACTCTCACCTTCCGCAGAAGGAAGGAAACGAGGGAATGCCTCTTTCGCCTTATGCCGCGAGCAAAAGCGCGGGCGAGAAATATTGTCAGGTTTTCAGCGCCGTCTACGGGCTGGAGACGGTTTCTCTTCGTTATTTCAACATCTTCGGTCCAAGGCAGGACCCTTTTTCTCAGTATGCGGCAGCTATCCCTCTCTTTATCACGAAGATACTCGCTGAGGAGAATCCCGAGATCTACGGGGATGGCGAGCAGTCCAGGGATTTTACTTATGTCGCCAACGCCGTCGAGGCTAACCTGCGCGCCGTCGAGGCTCCGCCCGAGGCCGCGGGCGGAGTGTTCAATATCGCCTGCGGGGAGAGAACGACCGTCAATGTCCTCGTCAATGAGATCAGCAAGCTTATAGGGACGTCTTGCGAGCCGATCTATGTCGACCCTCGGCCGGGAGACATCAAGCATTCTTTTGCCGATATCAGCGCCGCCAAAACGGTCCTTGGGTTCGAGCCGGGATTGAGTTTTAGACAGGGATTGAAAAAGACGGTGGCCTGGTACAAAAAAAGGAGATAGGATGAGCCGAGAACTCTTCACTCTGGAAAACAAAATCAGGACTAAACAGGCGCGGGTCGGCGTCATCGGCCTGGGCTACGTGGGGCTCCCCTTGGTCAAGCTTTTCCTCAACAACGGTTTTCGTGTCACGGGGTTCGATATCGATGCGAGGAAAGTCGCTTCGCTGAACCGGGGAAAAAGCTACATCCGGCATATTTCAACCCGGGAGCTCAAGGCTTTCCTGGATAAGAGCGCCTTCAAGGCCACGGCCAAATTTTCTTTGCTCCGCGGTATGGACGCTATCATTATTTGCGTGCCGACGCCTTTGGATTCCCATAAGAATCCCGACCTTTCCTATGTCCTCAACACCGCTGAGACAATTGCGAAATATTTGAGAAAAGGCCAGCTTGTCGTCCTTGAGAGCACGACCTATCCGGGCACGACCGAAGAGGAAATGCTTCCCATTCTCGAGCGCAAAGGGCTCCGGGCCGGGAGGGATTTTTTCCTCGCTTTCTCGCCCGAGCGTGAGAACCCGGGCGACAAAATTTACTCCACAGAGAAGATCCCCAAGGTCATCGGCGGTTTGACGAAAAACAGCCTCCGCCTGGCCCGCTTGCTCTACGGCCAGATCGTGGTCAGGACGGTGCCTGTCTCGTCGCCCCGCGTGGCCGAATCGGTGAAACTTTTGGAGAACATCTTCCGTTCAGTGAATATCGCCCTGGTTAACGAAATGAAGGTCATCTTTGAGCGGATGGGAATCGACATTTGGGAAGTCATCCAGGCGGCCTCTTCCAAGCCTTTCGGGTATATGCCTTTTTACCCCGGACCCGGATTGGGGGGCCACTGCATTCCTATCGACCCCTTTTATTTCTCCTGGAAAGCCAAGGAAGTGGACTACCAGACAAAATTCATCGAGCTGGCCGGAGAGATCAACACCCGCATGCCTTATTATGTCGTCAACAAGTCCATTGAAGCTCTGAACAGGAGGGGAAAATCCATTCGACGCGCTAAAGTTCTCGTTCTCGGGATTGCTTACAAGAAGGATATTGATGACCAGCGGGAATCTCCTTCTCTCAAGATCATCACTCTGTTCCAGGAGAAGGGCGCCAGAGTTGCCTACAACGACCCCTATGTCCCTCATTCAACCGGGCACAGGGAGTATCCTCATCTCAACCTGCACTCCGTTCCTTTGACAGCGAAAAGACTGAAGGGGAGCGATGCCGTCATCATCGCCACCGACCACTCGGAATATGATTATGATTGGATCGCTCGAAACGCCCCTCTGGTCGTTGATACGCGGAACGCCGTCAAAAAGAAAAAAAAGAACGTCATCAAAGCATAAAGAAGGAGGCCAAGATGAAGATCGCTGTGATCGGAACCGGATACGTTGGGCTGGTGACGGCGGCCGGCCTTGCGGAATTCGGGCACAAGGTCGTCGGCACCGATAAGGACCGCGACAAGATCTCCAAAGTCAGCCAGGGGATCGTGCCCATCTACGAGCCCGGACTGGATGAGTTGATCGCGTCAAACCTCAAGAAGGGGAACATCGTTTTCAGCACTGACCTTGACAAGACCATCGCCGAGACAGAGGTCATCTTTGTCTGCGTGGGAACGCCCCAGCATGACGACGGCAGCGCCGATATGAGCCAGATTGAGGAGGTCTCGCGCCAGATCGCCGAGAACCTCAATCGTTATAAACTGGTGGTCGAGAAAAGCACGGTCCCGGTGAAAACGTCGTTCTGGATCAAGAGGACCATCAGCCTGTACAAGAAGACGGACAAGGAATTCGACGTCGCTTCCAACCCCGAATTCCTGAGGGAGGGTTCGGCGGTCTCCGATTTTCTCAACCCGGACCGGATCATCGTCGGTGTCGAAACGGAAAGGGCCCGGGATATTCTCTGCGGCATCTATGCGAAATTTCGGGATCGCCTCCTCGTCACGAATATCGATACCGCTGAGCTGATCAAGCACGCCTCGAACTCCTTTCTGGCCATGAAGATTTCTTATGTCAACCTCATCTCGAATATCTGCGAGAAGACCGATGCGAACGTCGAACAGGTGGCCGAAGGCATGGGCCTTGACCCGCGCATAGGAGGCCGGTTTCTGAAAGCGGGGATAGGCTACGGAGGGTCCTGCTTTCCCAAGGATATCAAGGCCTTGACCAGGATCGGTGAGGAGTTGGGTGTGGACATGAGCCTGCTCAAGGAAGCGGACCGCATCAACACGGAGAGAGTCAGAGTTTTCGTCGATAAAATCAAGCAAGCCCTCTGGATCCTCAAGGACAAGCAGATCGCCATTCTTGGCCTGGCTTTTAAACCGGAGACGGACGACATCAGAGAGGCGCCAAGCATCAAGGTTATCCGTGACCTGCTTCAAGAAGGCGCCCGCCTCCGGCTCTACGATCCCAAGGCTGCGGAGAACATGAAGCAGCTCTATCCGGAGGAACCGGATCGTCTGCGCTACTGTGCCTCCCCGTATGATGCGGCCGAGAGAGCCAATGCCATGGTTATCCTGACGGAGTGGGATGAGTTCGCCAAGCTCGACTTGAAGAGAATCAAAGAGGGCATGGCCAACCCGATCATCGTCGACGGGCGGAATGTTTTCAGCCCGGAAGCCGTGAAAAAACTCGGGTTCGAATATTATTCCATCGGCCGGAAATAGGCCGCTGTCTTTTCTGTAATTCTAAATGGGGAGCACGTCGCGCCACCCATTTTCCTTGTTGATCAAAAGATGTTTTCGTCCGTGTCTTTAGCAGATTCGCGGTAGAAGCTCAGACGTCAGGGGCTCGAGAAGCCTCAACCCGCCCGTGACCGTAGAAAGGAGAAGTTCACCGGGCTTCCCGACCTGATCATTCACCCGGCCGATGATTGCGGCGCGGCGTCCCTGAGCATGGGCTCTGATTTTTCGAAGAATGAGGTCCGCTTGTTTTTGAGCGACGACAAGGACGGCCCTTCCCTCGCAGGCGAGATAGAGAGGGTCGATGCCCAAAAGCTCACTGGCGCCCCTCACGGCCCGGGAGAGCGGGATTTTTTCCTCTTCGATGAGCACGGAATAAGGCAGCTTTTCCGCAAGCTCCGAGAGGATCGTCGCCAGCCCGCCCCGGGTGATGTCCCTCATCCAGAATGTTCCCTTTTTCCAGAGGGGAAGAAGATAATTCAGGGGCGCGCAGTCGCTGCGGACGTTGGCCTCGAGCCCGAACTCACTCCGGGCGAGCATGACGGCGAGGCTGTGCTCGCCGAGAGTTCCGCTGAGGATGATTCGGTCGCCCGGCCGGATCGATTTAAGGCGGGGTTTTCCTACGACAAACCCGACGCCCGAAGTGTTGATATAAATCTTATCAGCCTGACCGCGCCTGACGACCTTGGTATCTCCTGTTGTGACCAGGACGTCCGCGCGTCTGGCGGCCCGTTTTATTGACCTCAATATTTTTTCCAGGTCGTCCCAAGGCAGGCCCTCCTCCAAGATAAGGGCGAGAGAGATGAAGCGCGGTTTGGCGCCCGAGACGACGAGGTCATTGACGGTGCCGTTGACGGCCAATGACCCGATATCGCCGCCCGGGAAAAAAATCGGGTCGACAACATAGCTGTCTGTTGTGAAAGCCGCTCCGGTTGGGAGGTGGCTCGCGTCTGAGAGCTCCTTGAGAAAGGGGTTATGGAAAGCGGGAACGATGCGGCCGGCGATGAAATCCCGCATCAGTTTTCCGCCGCTTCCAAGCTCGAGGCTGACTTTTTTCAGGTCATTTCTCAATGAGATTTTGCTCCCCCATTCCGACCGAATTTGTAGTAAATATAGCAGGCACCTTCAAAGGAGACCATGCAAGGGCCGAATGGAGAATCCGGGGTGCATTTTTTCTGATACAGAGGACACTGAGGGGGCGCGATGAGACCGCGGAGGATTTCTCCGCAACGGCAGCCCGGAAGGTCTCCGCTTCCTTCATTGATCCTGAGTTTGTGCTTGGCTTGGGCGTCATAGGCGGCAAAGGGCTTCCTCAACTTGAGGCCGCTTTCAGGGATTCGTCCAAGGCCTCTCCAAAAGGCATCTTTGGGCTCCAGCATTTCTTCCATGACAGCCCTGGCCAAAGGGTTGCCTTCAGGGCTGACGGCGCGGCCGTATTCAAGATAAACGCCCGGCTTTCCTTTCTTGACCTGGTCCAGGATAGCGGAGATCCCGAGAAGAATATCGTTGGGCTCGAATCCCGCCACCGCTCCCGGGATACCAAATTCATCGGCTATGAACCGGTAAGGCCTTACTCCGATGATGGCGCTGACATGTCCGGGATAGAGGAATCCGGAGACGACCGTTTCCCCGGCCTGGAGAATGGCTCGGAGAGCCGGCGGAATGAGCCAGAGGGCCGACAGGACAGAGTAGTTCTCGAGGTTTTCTTCCTGAGCCTTTTTCACTGTCAAGGCGATGGAAGGGATGGTTGTCTCGAACCCCGCGCCAAAAAAAATGACCTCTTTATCCGGGTGAGTCCTGGCCATGGCTAGCGATTCCCCCGGAGAATAGACGATCCTCAGCAGTGATCTTGGGGCGGGAACGGCCGTCTGCAGGGAGCCTTTGCGGGTTGGAACCCGGGTCATATCTCCAAACGAGGCCAGGATGATGTTTTCCTTTTCCGTGAGCAGGCCGAGGCAGGCCTCGTGAATTTCATTCGGCGTAATGCACACCGGACAGCCGGGCCCTGAAACCATTTCCACTCCCGCTTCCTCCAGAAGGGTTTTCAAACCATACCGATGAACGGTCATGGTGTGCGTTCCGCAGACTTCCATGATGCGCACGGGCTGGGACTCGGAGCGCACCTTTGCCTCGATTTCCTGGAGGAGGGCACGCGTGATCTTCTTGTCCCGCAGCTCTTTCATCAGCGCCACGAGCTCCTATTCCCCCTGTTTCTCGGCGATCTCTCGGAGGAGAGAGAGAGTTTCCTGGGCCTCTTCTTCATCGAGCTTGGTGATGGCAAATCCCGCGTGGACGATCACCCAGTCCCCGAGCTTGACGTTTTCAAGGAGCAGAAAATTGACCCTGACTTTGGTCCCGAGATAGTCCACTTTCCCCTCTCCGGAGCGTTCGACATGGGTGACTTTAGCAGGAATTCCTAAACACATTTTGGCCTTGTCCTGGCGCGAACATACTAGATTAGCAAATCCTCGGGCCCAGGTCTACCATTTTTGACAATTCAGGAGCTACCCCTTATAATGGGTCCGTGATCAAAGAGCTCAAGGGTTTTATCGCGCCTGGAAGCGAGGAAGAGAAGCTGGCCCGGCAGCTGGATTTTTCCCGGCTTCCCCGGCATGTAGCCATCATCATGGACGGAAACGGACGCTGGGCCCAGAAGAGAAGGCTTCCCCGCATCGAAGGCCACCGGGCCGGAGCCAAAGCCGTTCAGGAAGTCGTTGAATCCTGCGCCCGTTTGGGGATCAGGTATCTCACCCTCTACGCTTTTTCCAAGGAGAACTGGAAAAGGCCCCGGAGGGAGGTGGCCCGGCTGTGGAGACTCCTTGAGGACTATCTCCGGAGAGAAGACAAGAAATTGGTCAAAAACGATATCCGCCTTATGGTCATCGGCCAGAGGGAAGACATTCCCGAATCCACCGCCAAGGAGCTCCGCAGAGTGGAGGAGCTGACTAAGGATTTTTCGAAACTCACCGTCATCCTCGCTCTCAATTACAGCGGGCGCGCCGAGATTGTGGATGCGGCGAGGAGACTGTTAAGCCAGAACATCGTTGATCCTGCCAGCCTGGACGAAGAAACATTTTCCCGGTACCTGTATACAGCCTCCCTGCCCGACCCGGACCTTCTCATCAGGACGAGCGGGGAGCTCCGGGTTTCCAATTTCCTGCTCTGGCAGATCGCTTACTCTGAGATCTGGATCACCCCGGATTACTGGCCTGATTTCCGGAGAAAGCAGTTTCTTCAAGCCCTGGTTGATTACGAGAAAAGAGAAAGGAGGTTTGGCGCCGTTCATGTCGCGAGCTGACAGAGCTTTTGGCTCTTCTGATCCTCTGATTCATCCGGGCTGCCTCCATCCCTGAGCATGCGCAAGCGAATTCCCACTGCCATCGTGCTGCTGGGTCTTTTTTTCCTGATTGTCCAGTACGGGTCGCAGGCCCTCAACTTTGTTGTGCTCCAGGCGCTCATCCTGGCCGCTCTCCTGGAATTCTATAATCTTGGCCGCAAAAAGAAACTCCATCCTCAGAAGCTCCTCGGGGTCCTTCTCTCCCTGGTTATCGGCCTCTCTTATCTTTTCAGGCCGGCCTTTTCCCTGAGCCTGGCCCTATTTGCTTGTATCCTTGCGACGGGCGCCTATTATGTTTTGTTTTTTAGGCGTCAGGAGCAGCTGCCTTATTTTTCTCAGTCCATAGCCAATACGTTTTTCGGCGCCGTTTATCTGAGTTTTACGCTCAACTATCTTTATTTGATCAGGTTTGAAAAAGGACCTTTTTATATCTATTTTCTCTGCGCCGTTGTTTTTTTGGGAGATACCGGAGCTTATCTTATAGGAAAACTCTTGGGGAAGCACAGAATGACGCCGCTGGCCAGCCCGAACAAGACCTGGGAGGGAAGCTTTGGCGGCATCGTCTTCGCTGTTCTGGGCGCCTGGGCGGCCCAGCAACTTCTTCTGAAAGACGTGGGCCTGGGGAACGCTTTGGTCTGCGGCGTGCTCGTTCACGCGGCGGCCCAGATCAGCGACCCCTTGGAGTCGCTGTTCAAGAGGGCTGTGGGGGTCAAGGATTCTTCCAACATCCTTCCCGGCCATGGCGGGTTTCTGGACCGCATCGACAGCCTCATCTTGGCCGCTCCCTTTTTCTATTATTTCATCAGGTATTTCTGGAAATGAAAAATATCGCTGTTCTTGGCTCGACCGGCTCCATCGGCACGAACACTCTTGAACTCGTGGATAAGCTTAAAGGCCGTTTTGCCGTTGTGGGGTTGGCGGCCGGTTCCAACACGCCCCTCCTCATTAAGCAGGTCGAGAAGTTCAGGCCGAAGATCGTTTCCCTCAAGACAAAAGAGGAGGCCCTGAAACTCAAGGACCGTTTTAAGAATCTCTCTCCCCGTGTCGTTTATGGACCGGAAGGCGCCGAAGAGGTGGCCCGGTTCGAGGAAAACGATATTGTCGTTTCGGCTATCACAGGAATAGACGGGCTCCGCCCGACATTTTCAGCCATCCGGGCGGGATTAAGAATCGCCCTGGCCAACAAGGAATCTCTGGTTGTCGCAGGAGCCATCCTTCAGGCTGAGGCTCGAGCCTCCGGGGCAGAGATCATTCCTGTGGACAGCGAGCACAGCGGGATTTTCCAGTGCCTGGCCAAGGAACAGAGAGCCCATGTCAAGAAAGTGACACTGACCGCCTCAGGGGGGCCTTTTTTCAAGACCCCTCTTGCGGAAATCGGCGACAAGTCGGTGGAAGAAGCGCTGACCCATCCCCGCTGGAAAATGGGGAAAAAAGTAACCATCGACTCGGCTACGCTGATGAATAAGGGACTCGAGCTCATCGAGGCGCACTGGCTTTTTGGGCTGGCCCCGGCCGAGCTCGATGTCCTGGTCCACCCCCAGAGCATCGTTCATTCCCTGGTGGCGATGCGAGACGGTTCCGTTCTCGCCCAGCTCAGCGCCACGGACATGAGAATCCCGATTCAATATGCCTTGACCTTTCCCGAGAGACAGAACTCAGAACTCCCGCCGCTTGAGTTGAGCCGGGTCAGGGCGCTTGAATTCTATGACGTGGATGAAAAAAGATATCCGCTCCTGCCGTTGGCCCGGCAGGCACTTGAGGAAGAGAAGAGCCTTCCGGTCGCCCTGAATGCGGCCAACGAGGCGGCCGTAGAAGCCTTCCTGGGCAGGAGGATTGGATTTTCTTCGATAGTGGACGTAGTTCGCAAAACCCTGGACAAGCACAAGGTGAGTGAAATCGGAAGCCTTGAGGCTGTGTTTGAGGTCGATAAAGAGACGCGCGCTCAAGCCGAAAATTTGATCAAGCAAAGGTTCTGACATGGGCACTCTATTCGGAACGATTTTTGCTTTCTTGATTGTTTTTGGAGTCCTTGTCTTTATCCACGAGTTCGGGCATTTTTTCACGGCCAAGCTGGTCGGGATCCGGGTGGAAACCTTCTCTTTCGGCTATGGGAAGAGGCTCTTCGGCATTAAGAGGAAGGAGACGGATTATCGGGTCAGCCTTATTCCCATGGGCGGCTATGTCAAGTTCTTAGGGGAGGGCGATTTGAGCGCTGAGGGTATAGGAAATCTTCCCCCCGACCATTTCATGGCCAAGAAGAGGTGGGAGCGCTTCCTGGTCATGGCCATGGGTTCGGTGATGAATATCTTGCTCGCCGTGTTCATTTTCACGGCCATCAACATGGTCGGCGTCACGGTCCCGGTCTATCAGAACGAGAAGCCCGTGATCGGCTATATAGAGCCCTCGTCTCCGGCCCAAAAAGCCGGCCTTCAGATCGGCGATGAGATCCTGCGGATCGACGGAGAAAAGGTCAAGACCTGGAGCGATGTGGAATTGGCTGTCGGCACAAAGCCGGAGAAGGTCATTGTGCTGGAGATACAAAGGGACGGCGTTGTTCAATCGTTCGATCTCAAGACTGAAAAAAGAACGCGTTATGCCCTGGGCTATGCCGGGTTCACCGGAAAGATTCTCACCCAGGTCAGAATGATCAAGCCCGGTTCACCCGCAGACAAGGGCGGGCTCATGGCGGGGGATGTCATCCTGGCCATCAACGGCGCACCGATTTATTTCTTTCAATTCGTTGAACTCATCGAGAAGAATCCCGACAAGGAACTTGAGTTTCAAGTGGACAGAAAGGGCGAGAAAGTGATGCTCCGAATTACGCCCCGGCTTGAGGGGAAGGTAGGAAAAATAGGCCTCTACCAGGAGCCCGAGTCCGTGCCGAAAAAATACGGACTTTTTGCAGCCTTTGGCCAGAGCGTCAAGGAAAACATCCGGAATGTTTTTCTCATCGTCCGCTTCCTCGGGGATCTGATCGTCGGTCGGGCTTCTACTCAGCAGTTGGGAGGGCCGCTGGAGATCGCCAGTTTTTCGTATGCGGCGCTCCAGATGGGATTTCTGCCGTTGCTGAGCTGGATCGGCCTCATCAGTCTTCAGCTTGGAGTCATCAATCTTTTTCCGATTCCCGTGTTCGACGGCGGGCAGATCTTTGTGCTTGCCCTGGAGGGTCTCCTCAGACGGGATTTCAGCCCGAAGATCAGGCAGATCTGGATGCAGGTGGGGTTTGTCATCTTTGTCTTTCTCATCGTCTTTATCATCCTTAATGATGTCGTCAAGAGAATGCCCAACGGCTGGCAAAGCATCATTCCCTGGTAGGCAGATGCAAAAAGAATGGGGCCTGTCACGGTGCCTCCCCTTCCGTCCTCGCTCAAGACCCGCCCACCCACCCCATTCGCTGCGGGCGTTGCGGGGACTATCACCGTGCCACCCATTCTTATTAAAGGATAACAAACAAAAACTCGATAGAATGCAAGTTGACTGGTAATATAGAGTCAGACCCATGAAAAAGGAGCGAGGTCCTATCTGCCCTAGGGCCACAGAGAACAGGAACATAAATCCTGCGTTTCCGAGAAGGAAGACAAAGCGGATCACAATCGGCGAGGTGGCCATAGGAGGGGGATCTCCGATTTCCGTCCAATCTATGGCCAAGACATATACCCATGATGTCAAAGCCACTGTCGCTCAGGTCAAAAAGCTCGAGGCCGCCGGCTGTGAGATCCTGAGGCTGGCTGTTCCTGACGATCGTGCCGCCAAGGCTCTTGGAGAAATAAAGCGCAGGGTCTCCATCCCGCTGATTGCCGACATTCATTTTGATTACCGGCTGGCTCTTGCCGCCCTCAAAGCAGGAGTGGACGGGCTGCGTCTCAACCCTGGCACCATAGGATCCAAGGACAAAGTGAGAGAGGTCGTCAAAGCCGCCAGGGAAAGGTCCGTCCCTATCCGTATCGGCGTGAATTCGGGCTCCCTGGAGAGGAGTCTCCTCAGCAAATATGGAGAAGCGACTCCGGAAGCGATGGTGGAAAGTGCTCTGGGCCATATCTGGATACTCGAGGACCTCGGGTTCGACCTGATCAAAGTTTCCCTCAAGGCCTCGGATGTCGAACGCACAGTGGCTGCTTACAGGCTTCTCGCTGAGAAAGTCGACTATCCCTTTCACGCCGGCATCACCGAGGCCGGGAGCCTGTTTTCGGGGACCGTGAAGTCGTCTGTCGGACTGGGAATCCTGCTGAGCGAGGGCTTGGCGGATACGATCCGCGTCTCCCTGACCGCTCCTCCAGAGGAGGAGGTGCGAGTTGCTTACCTCATCCTCCAGGGCCTGGGCCTGCGCCGGAGAGGTATTAATTTTATTTCCTGTCCGATCTGCGGCCGAGCCGAGGTCGATATGATGAAAATTGCTTCTGCGGTGGAGCGGAGGCTTGTGTCGGTCCGAACTCCCTTGACTGTGGCGCTCATGGGGTGCATGGTCAATGGCCCCGGGGAAGCCAAGCATGCGGACATCGGGTTGGCCTGTGGGCAGGGGGCAGGGGTTCTCTTCAAAAAGGGAAAGCTTTGCCGCCGGATCAAGGAAGAGAGGATCATCCCTGAGTTCGTCAAAGAAGTGGAAAAGATGGCCATCAAAGAGCGGCGGGCCGGGAAAAGACAAGAACGTGCACAAAAAAAATATAATTCCTAAAGCAACTCAAGCCAAGCTCGAAAAGCTTCGTAAGATCCTCGGCCATATGAAAAAAGTCCTGGTCGCCTTTTCAGGTGGTGTGGACAGCACGCTGCTTCTTCGTGTGGCAGCGGAAGTGCTCGGGAAAAACGTGCTGGCGGTTATAGCCAGTTCAGAAACCTATCCCTCGAGAGAGATCAAAGCCGCCAGTCAATTGGCCGGGCGACTTCATGTCAATCGCCTGGTGATCAAGACCCGGGAGCTCGAAAACCCCGACTTCGCCAGGAATTCGCCGCTGCGGTGCTACCACTGCAAGCAGGAGCTTTTCTCCCGGCTGAAAGAGATAGCGGTCCGGAAGTCTATTCCTCATGTCCTGGACGGCTCGAATTACGACGACAGGACAGATTATCGTCCCGGGGCAAAGGCGGCGCAAGAGCTGGGAATCCGCTCTCCTCTCCGTGAGGCCGGGCTGACCAAGCAGGAAATAAGGCTCCTTTCCCAGCGCTACGGCCTCCCCACGTGGAACAAACCTTCTTTGGCCTGTCTTGCCTCCCGGTTCCCTTATTTCATGCCGGTCGAACCCAAAGCCTTGGTTCAGGTTGGCAAGGCGGAGGATGTCTTGAGAGACTTGGGATTTTCGCAGGTCAGAGTCAGGCATCACGGCGAGATCGCCCGGGTCGAGGTCAAGACGGAAGAACTCCGAAAGGCTATGACTCGGGAGGCCAGGGCCCAGATCGTCCGGCGGCTGAAGAAACTCGGCTACACGTATGTCACCTTGGACCTAGAGGGATACAGGACAGGCAGTCTGAACGAGCCTCTGCGGCGAAAGAAAAGAACTTGAATTTGCTAAAGAACTAGGTTATCCGGCCGTTCTCCCTTTAGCCCCTGGATCAAGTTCCTGGCGGCCATCAGCGCCATCCTCAGCCTCGTTTCATAAGTGGCGCTTCCGATGTGGGGGAGGAGGATGACGTTATCCAACCGGAGAAGTTCAGCCTGGATCACGGGCTCTTTTTCGTAGACATCCAGCCCGGCCCCCCATAATTCCCGATTGGCCAGCGCCCTGGCCAGGGCCTTCTCATCGACGATCGGCCCGCGGGCGACATTGACCAGGATGGCCTGTTTTTTCATAAGCCGGAGCTTATCCGCCGAGAGCAGATGAAACGTCCCGGGGTTGAGTGAAGCGTGGATGGTGATGATGTCGGATGAGGCCAGAAGGTCATCCAGGGAAATAAAAGCGGCTCGATAGGTTTCTTCTTCCTCCGGGGCCAAGCGGCGGGGGTCGAAATAGACGACCTCCATCCGGAAAGACTGGGCCCTGAGTGCCACGGCCTTGCCTATCCTTCCCATCCCGATGATGCCCAACCGCTTCCCGGTGACTTCCTTTCCGAGAAAGAGATCAAGCTCCCAGCCGCGGAAGCGTTTGTTTCTAGTAAATCTATCGGATTGTGGGATTTTACGCGCTGTCGCTAGAATGAGCGCCCAGGTCAGGTCGGCGGTTGTTTCCGTCAGAACTTCCGGTGTATTGGTCACGAGGATGCCCTTTTTCCGGGCATGACCACGGTCGATGTTATCGAACCCGACGGCGCAGTTGGCGATGATCTTGAGGCGGGGCGCGCTGTCCATGATGTCACGGTCAATCTGGTCGACGAGAAAACAGAACAGGCCGTCTTTGTCCCGGATCTTTTCTTTGAGATTTTCTCGGGTCAAACCGCGCCCAGACTTTCCTCCTTCAACTCGGGCGTGCTCCCGAAGATAAGCCAGGGCTTCCGGCAGGAGCCGGCGAGTGACCAGGACCTTCGGCTTCATATTAGTTCTCCTTAAACTCTAATATAAACGCAATAATTATTGATCCATTGTCATTGCGAGCACCCCTGGGGAGCGAAGCAATCCGTATTTGTTCAGGGGAGATTGCTTCGTCATTTCGTTCCTCGCAATGACTCATAACTTAATGCGTTCATAATAGTTCTGAGCAAAGAAAATTTCCTGCAAAAAGATGAGCAATAACTCATTCTAGGGAATGAGCAGAGGCAGAAAATAATCTTTCACTTTCTGCTCGACCATGGGGCTCCGAAAGGCCGGCTTCCATGTTCCGCTCGAGAGTTCATCGCTGACAATTTGGAGGGAGGCTGCCTTGATACCGTGGAACTCGGCCAGGGAGAAAACAGCCGACGTTTCCATGTCCACGAGCTCTGCCCCACGGTTTTGATTCCTCCTCAGCCAGGATTTTGTTTCCCGGTAGGGGGCATCCGTGGAGACGATTGTTCCCGTCTTGAAATCAAGCCCTGAGGAGCGAAGAGCGTTTTCCAGACTTTTTTTTCGAGAAGGCGAAGCCGAAAATAGGCGTTTCCGGGAGAAATAATGCCGGGATGTCCCTTCTTCAGCGAAGGCTCGCGAGATGCTCGCTACCTCGGCGATCTTGAACCGTCCGGCGAGGGAGCCGCAAAACCCTAAGAGGGTGATTTCCTTGACGCCCGATGCAATCAGCCGTTCCAGAGCAAGAGCGGCCAAAGGAGCGCCGAGAGCCTGGAAAAGGACGAAGCTTTCTCCGAGCTTATAAAGCAACCCAAATTCGAATTCTTTCTCAGCGTGAGCGTGCTTTTTGAGAACGGAAGCGAGGAACCGGGAGGGAACGTCGCAGGGAATGTAGATCACTTTTTCAACGTCAACCCCGCGGACCGGTTTCGGGGCGACAAGAGAAGCTGTCCTCATGCGTGTTCCCTTTTGAGGGGAGAACAAAATACCAGAATTCAGCGGCCAAATCAATTTTATGGAAATATCATAAATGGAGAGAATGGGTCCTGTCACGGCATGCCCCCGTCTAGGCTCAGGTCAGTGTCTTCGAAACCACGCTCTTTTTTCCCAGCGAGAAAAACGAGCTCGATCCGCTCCTCACTCTCCTCTCGCCAAGCCGAGAGGAACCGTGCTCGCTCGTCGCTCCACGGGTTTCTCCAGCCACTGGCCTTCGCCTCATTGCCCCAATCATTCGCTGTGGAACGAGATACGCCGCGCCACCCATTCTTTAGGTCAGGCCATCATAATATTTGGGAATGGGTATGCTCTAACTTATTGAAATTGGATCGCGGCGAATTTAGAATAGGAGGCATGACCTATGAACATATCGCCATCCGCAAGATCAATCTCAAGGATGAACGATTCCGGACATCTTATCATTTCAGCCTGGACCGACTCATTTTGTCCATCAGGAAGGCCGGTCTGCTGAGCCCTCCGCTCGTCCGTCGAGGTAAAAAAGGGTATGTTCTTGTCTCCGGATGGAAAAGAGTCCTGGCCTGCCGTACGATCGGCCTCACCTCCATAAACGTGCTGGTGACTGAAGAAAAAAATGACCTCCACCTCTTCCTGGGGGCGTTCTATGAGAATTTGGCCACAAGAGAAATCACCCTGGTTGAGAAAGCCGAGATCGGGCGCAAGCTCTTGGGATTCGGCGTGGACCGGAAAACGCTGCTCAGGTGCTATCTTCCTCTTCTTTCTTTCCCCGCCACCGGTGAGCACCTTGAGGTTCTGCTGGCCTTATCCAGGGCTGCGCTTGCGGTCAGAGAATTTGTCAGGGAAAAGGAAGTGCCTCTGCCTATAGTCCAATCTCTTCTCCGGTTTGCACCCGTCGAGCGGAAGCTTCTTCTCCCGTTGCTCCGGCCGTTGGGGCAGAACAAGCAAAGAGAACTCCTTGAGGACGTTTGGGACATCTGCCGGAGAGATAATACTACAGTTCGGAAACTCTTGAATGAGGCTGAAGCGCGCCAGGCCCTCGCCTCTCCGAAACTCTTGCCGCAGCAGAAAGCGGAGAAAATCCGCCTGTGGCTTAAACGAAAAAGATATCCGCGACTATCTTCCTTCGAGGATGCATTTGATTCCGTCGAGCGAAGACTCCGCTGGCCCAAAGACATAGCTATCCAGCCCTCTCCTTATTTTGAGGGCGAAGATTTTTCTGCCTCTTTCCGCTTCAAAAATGAAAAAGAGTTCAGCGACTGCCTGGCCAAACTTCAAGAGATGGGGAGGAAAAAGGAATTTTCCGGGCTGTTCAAGCGATGAAGGCGATCCAAAAAATATTCATCGATAAGGACGTTTTTACACTCCCTTTGACTAAGAGAATCCTGAAGAATTGTCCTGACGTGCCCCATGAAGTGGTCCCCCGCAAGCTGGAGCTCGATCGACGGCTGGCCTCTTCGGATGATCCGGTTGGAGAAGGGAAGAGGCACATCCGGCTGAGCCGGCAGAGAGGGGCATTCGTCAAACCCTGCCCCTGCACGCCCCACTATCTCGGGTGCAATTATTTTATCATTAATTCAGCGCTCAACTGTCCCCTGGACTGTTCTTATTGTATCCTCCAGCTTTATCTGACGAATCCTTTGACGACGATCTACGTCAACCTCGACGACCTCTGGAAGGAGCTGGATGCCTTCCTGGCCCGGATAAAAAGAAGGTTCATCCGCCTCGGCACGGGGGAGCTTTCGGATTCGTTGGCCTTGGATCAGGTCACTCAAACGGCCACAGAATTCATGTCTTATTTCCGCGGAAAAAATAATGCTGTTTTTGAATTGAAGACAAAGACGACGAACATCGCCGCCGTCCTGGCCGGGCCTCCGGCCGGAAATATCGTCCTGTCCTGGTCACTCAATTCCGAGAAGATTGCCCGAGATGAAGAAAAGGGCGCGCCATCTGTTGCCGACCGCATTGAGGCTGCCAGGATCGTCTCCGCAAGGGGATTCCCGGTGGGGTTTCATTTTGACCCGCTCATCCTTTATCCAGACTGGGAAGAAGATTACGCCCGGGTCATAGAGAATCTTCTGCGCGCTGTCAAGCCTTCGCGGATTAGCTGGATTAGCCTCGGCAGCCTACGATTTCCGCCCGCCCTCAAGCCGATCATCGAGAGGAGATTCCCCCATTCCAGGATCATCTATGGGGAAATGGTCCAGGGAAAAGACGGCAAGCTGCGCTATTTCAAGCCTCTCCGGCTGGAGCTTTACCAGAAAATCGTCGGCCTAATAGAATATTGGGGGGGAGGCCGGATCCCGCTCTATTTTTGCATGGAAGATGCCGAGGTCTGGCGGAAGGCGCTAAAAAAAAATCCGGGGCGAAAGGAGGAGATTGAACTCATCCTTTCGCCCCGGCTTACTGGCTCAAAGTCAATGAGTTAAAAACCCGGGCGATACGGCTATTTCGTCTTTTCGGTTTGAACCTCGGTGATAACTCCGATGTCCTCGATGCCCGCCTCCTTGAGGAGCTCGAAGACTCCGCCCGGCTCCACGAGCTTGCCGTATTCCACGTCTGAGTCGATTCTGATGTAGAGTTTCTTGTCCGTGGCCGTCAGGAAAGCTTCCTCCAGCCTGGACTGCAAATTTTCCAACGTGACCTTGTCCTGGTTGACGTACATCGTGCCGTCTTTACGGATAGCCAGGACGACATCAGGGTTTTCGGGCATGCTGATCGTGTTCAGGGCAGGGGGAAGACGGACATCCACACCTTTCTGGACGAGGGGCGTAACGACCATGAAGATAATGAGCAGGACGAGCAGGACGTCGCACAGAGGGACGACGTTGGGTTCGGATTTGACTTTTTCTTGGCCGCCGAATGCAATTCCCATTTTATGCCTCTTTCTTCCTGGGCCGGCGCGATGCCCCGGCGCAGGCAATAATGGCGCTTCTTGTCAGGGTCTAGACTCGTTCTTTTCTGATGAAGAAGTCCACGATCTGGGAAGTGGTGTTGGTCATTTCCGCTTCGAAGATGTCAATATTGCTGTTCAAGAAGTTGTAGCACCAGAGGGCGATAACAGCCACACCGATCCCAAAAGCCGTCGTGACGAGAGCTTCGGCGATTCCACCGGCAACGGCGCCGATACCACCCGACCCTGTCAGGGCCATGCCGCGGAACGCATTGATGATTCCGGCGATCGTTCCGAAAAGACCAATAAAGGGGGCAGATGTGGCGATTGTAGCCAGGGTGTTCAAGCCTCGTTTCAAGTCCTGGGTGAATATGGTCGCGCTTCTCTCACAACCTCTCTGGGCTGTTTCGACTTGTTCTTCATGCGAGAGGTTGGCTTCTTTCCCTTCCAAAAATTCGCGGATACCAGACGCTGTCACGCGGGCCAAATGGCTTCCCTGGTTTTCTTTTTTGGTTGAAAGAGTCAAAGCCTCCTTGACCTGTCCCTTCTTAAGCATATCAGCTAATTTCGGGGCAATCGCTTTGGACTTGTTCCGAGCTCTGCGGAAGGTCAGCTGCCTTTCGATGAAGAGATAGAGCGAGATAATTGAGAGAATGATGAGGAGAATAGAAACACCTTTGGCAATAGGTCCCATTGCCTGCCACATTTCCATCAGACCAAATTGCATGTTAGGTACCTCCTTTTAAATATCGAAAGCCATTGTTTTTAGCTTTTGTGTTCTATTTCAATTGGAATCTTACGGTGACCGTAAAAATGACCCCCCTGGGCCGTCCGTTGATGATCATCGGCTCATAAACCCACTGCCGCACGGCATCGATGGCCGATTGGTCGAGGAGGGGGATGGAGCGCAAGACCTTGACGCTCTGGACGCGGCCATAAATGTCGGTTGTGGCTTCGACGATCACAACACCTTCGACGCGGGCCTGGCGGGCGATTTCCGGATAAGTGGGTTCGACCCTCTTAACGAGCTTGGGCGGCTTGACTTCGCCGATGGCCCGGACAGGCGCTTCTATCTCGCCCACGACACCTCCGAGCACGCCTCCGACGACGCCGCCGAGGACACCGCCCACCACTCCGCCTTCGACTCCGCCTTCGACTCCGCCTTCGACTCCGAAATCAGAAATCTGTTCTTCGGCGATTTCTTCAGGGATTTCCACGGGAGCGACGAGTCTGCCGGGCTCGATGTTCGACTGGGCTTGCACGGGTTTGATCCTGGTTTTGGCCTGGGAGCTGGAGCGTTTCTTGGCCGGCGGCGGGGGAGGGGGCGGCGGCGGGGGAGGGGGCGCGAGAAAGGCGCTATAAACCTGAATTTCGGGCAAATTGCCTGTGGAAAGAAGCGGGATCACGACCAAAGCCGCAATGGCTAGGCCGTGAACGATCAAGGCCACAGGCAAGGCAAAGGCTCTGCGAGCGGTTTGTTTTTCCCCGACAAAAAACGAATCCTTAAAAATATCAGGAATTTCCTGTTTTTTTTGAGGGCTTGCTTTTTCGACCATTGTCCTCACCTCATACCCGAACAAAAAGGTATTTCATACGAGTAAAGTATAATTAAAAAAAAGTGTTTTGACAAGTCCAAATTACTTTCTAAATCCTTTTTTCGTTTTGAATATCTTTTGCCAGAAAAGAACGACTGGACAAGAGAGGTAGATTGTCGAGTAGACCCCTTCAATCGTCCCGATCAGCATGATAAAGGCAAAATCGTTGATGACCTCGCCTCCGAAGAGGAAAAGAGCCAGGACGGTCAGGAAAACGGTCCCGGAAGTGATGACCGTTCGGCCGAGCGTCTGGTTAAGCGCGGCGTTCATGACCTCTTCCAGCGATTCTTTCCTCATTGTCTTGGAGAGCTCTCGAACCCGGTCAAAAATGACGATGGTATCATTGATCGAGAATCCGACGATCGTCAGGATCGCAGCGATGATGGGGAGGTTGATCTCGCGGTTGGTGAACGTGTAGATGCTCATTGTGATCAGAACATCCTGGGTGAGAGTGAAAATGGCCGAAACGCCGTAGGCCAACTTGAACCTGACCGCGATATAGACCAGCATCCCGATTAACGCCCATATGGTCGCCTGGGTGGCTTTTCTTCTCAGGTCCTTTCCGATCTGCGGCCCGACTGTCTCCCGGCTGAGGATGGTGAGCTTGCCGAGGTATGATTTATCTTTAAGGAACGTAACGATATCCTGGCCGACACCGGCGTTCTGGAGTTCAGAAAAATCTCTGATGATGCCGTTCTCGTTCCGGTAAGAAATGATTTTCCGGGCGAGTTCGTCTCCTTTGCCGGGGCTAAACGATTCGAGAAAAACGGAAAGGCTCTTTTCTTCAATCGTGTTCAGGTCCGGCAATCCCCTGGCCGTCTCGGCCTGGCCGTCGGAGCCCTTGAGGGCTTTAAGAACGCTGTCACCGAGCTGCTCGTGGGCCTCGATTCCTCCGGCCGCTGCCCCGGTCTGCACGGTTTCCATGCTGCGGATCTGGAATTCCCTTCCTTGTTTGCCGGTCTCCTGGATGACGCTGCTGCCCAGCCCGACCGACTTGAGCAGATCGCGGACTTGGGTCACAGAAACAGGATCCTTGAACATGACTCGGATCAGGGTGCCTTCGCCAAAATCGACGCCGAGTTTCAAACCCTTTCCCATCGTGACATTCAGGACTCCCGCCAGGACGATAATCCCGGTAACCGCCAGGGCGATGTATTTGTATCTTAAGAAACGGAGATGCGGAGTTTTGAAGAGTTGCATGTTAGATGCTCAGCTTTTTCGCAGTCTTTTTGACGGCGACATCAAAGATCAAATGGGAAACGAAGACAGCCGTGAACAAGTTCGCCACCAAGCTGATGATCAGAGTGATGGCGTACCCTTTGATCGGGCCCGTGCCGAATTGAAAGAGAAAGATAGCGGAAATAACGGTTGTCAGGTTGGAATCGAAGATGGCGCTGAAAGCGCGAGAAAACCCCAGAGAGACCGAACTCAAGACGCCTTTTCCGAGGGCCTGCTCTTCCTTGATGCGCTCGAAAATAAGGACATTGGCGTCAACGGCCATCCCGATGCCCAGGATGATGCCGGCGATTCCCGGAAGAGTGAGGGTGGCTCGAAAATAGCCCAGAGCTCCGAATAAAATAATGATGTTAAAGACAAGAGCAACAATAGCGTTCAGGCCGGAAAACCTGTAGTAAATGATCATAAAAGACATAACAGATAAGATCGCCACTAACCCGGCAATGAGGCCTTGCCGGACGGAATCCGACCCGAGGGCCGGGCCGACGGTTCGTTCTTCCAGGTATTTTATGCCCGCCGGGAGCGCTCCGGCCTTGAGAATGACCACGAGATCCTCGGCTTCTTCTATAGTGAACCGGCCCTGGATAATTCCGCCGGTTTCGGCGGGGATTCGAGTATTGATGGTCGGAGCGGACTGAATCTTGCCGTCAAGAATGATCGCCAGAGGCTTGCCGATATTTTCGGCCGTGACCTTCTCAAACCTTCGGCCTCCATCCGCATTCAAGGTAAAGGACACAGCCGGGTTGTTCCATTCGTCGACGGAGCGCCGGACGCTTCTCAAATCCTTTCCCGTGATCGTGGCCACTTTATCCACCAAAGAGAATCCGGCCTGGCCTCGCTTGGGGTCTCCTTTGACGACCTCCATGTCTTGAGGCACTACGCCGCCATAGGGCTGAAGAAGAGTGGCCTCGTCTGGCGCAGGCCCTGCCTTGACGAGCTTCCATTCCAGTATGGCCGTCACTTTGATCAGGTTTTTCACCCGGTCCGGGTCTTCGACCCCCGGAAGTTCCACCAGAACCCGATCCTCACCCTGTCTCTGGATGATCGGCTCGGCCACGCCAAACTGGTCGATTCTGTTGCGGATGGTCTCGAGAGTCTGATTGACGGCCTGGTCCCTAAGGGCCAGAACGGCCGGCTGTCTCATGGAAAACGTGACTTTATCGCCGACAAAGGCGTAGTCCCAGGCCTGAGCGTATTGGTCCACAAGATCTCTGGTCTTGCCTTCCTGGTCCGGATTAACCCCTTGGATGGTGAACCGGCCGGGCCTGTCTTTGATGGCCGTTTGGAAGGTTAAATTGTTTTTCTTGAAGAGCTCCTGGAAACGGCCGATTTCCAGGTCCGTCTCCACGTTGATGGCGTCTTCCGTGACCACTTGGAGAACAAGATGGATTCCTCCCTTGAGGTCGAGCCCCAGTTTGATCTTCTTTTTGGGGGGGATGGCCAGGAAAACGGAGATGCCGAATACGGCCAAGACAAGGAGAATTTTCCAGCGCAATCCTTTTTTCATCTTAGGTTTATTTCCATTACATCATCCAGGCTGAACAGAAGAAGCGGGCCGTAATCTATTCTACTTTCTGCTGCTGCGGCCCTAAAATCTGGGCCACCGCGCTCTTGGTGATGTCGATTTTGACGTTGGCGGCCACTTTGAGTTCGATCCGGTCTTGCTGCACTCCCATGACCGTCCCGAATATTCCGCCCGAAGTGACGATCCTGTCTCCCGGTTTGAGTTGCTCGACCATGGTCATGTGTTTTTTCTGTTTCTTTCGCTGCGGCATGACGATCAGAAGGTAGAAAATAACAAAGACAAGGATGAAGGGAACCAGGGCGGTAAACAGGCTCGCGCCCTGAGGCCGCGCCGGCGGAGTTCCCTGGAGTGACATAAGCAATCCTGCAAAAATCATTGTTCGTCTTCCTTTATCTGGCTTTCGAGAAGAGCCTTAAATTCTTTATAAGAATTTGATTGAATAGATTGCCTAATTTTTTGGAAGATGTCAAGATAAAAATAGAGATTATGGATCGTATTGAGGACGGCTGAAGTGATCTCCTCTCTCTCATACAGATGCCGCAGGTAGGAACGGGAGAACTTCTGACAGGTATAGCAGCCGCAGCTTCCATCGACCGGCCTTCGGTCTTGGGCGTATTTTTTGTTCTTGATGACGATCTTCCCGCGGGTCGTGAAGAGAGTTCCGCTGCGGGCATTTCTCGTGGGGAGGACGCAGTCAAAAAAATCAACCCCCTTTTCAACGGCAACGAGAATGTCCTCGATATAACCTATCCCCATGAGATAGCGGGGCTTATTTTTGGGGAGGAGAGCGTCGGCTCTTTCCAGCGTCTCCAGGAGCTCTGATTTCGGCTCTCCGATTCCCAGCCCGCCCAAGGCGTAACCGTCAAAACCGATCTCGAGCAAGTCCTCGATGCTCTCGCGGCGCAATTCCCAGAACACGCTTCCCTGGCTGATGCCCCACAAAAGCTGAGCAGTCGGCTGTTCGGCGAAATGTTCCAGGGAGCGCCGGGCCCACAGTGAGGTCATCTTGACCGCCTCTTTTATTTTGGGTTTCGTGGAAGGAAAAGGAAGGAAATAGTCGAGGGCCATCATGATATCCGTTCCCAGCGTTTTCTGAATATCCACCACATCCTCGGGCCGGAGGAAAATCTTGGTCCCGTCAAGATGAGAGGAGAATCTGACGCCTTCGGTGGTGACTTTGACAAGAGGAGAAAGGCTGTAAATCTGGAACCCTCCGCTATCGGAGATGATCGGCCCGGGCCAGGAAATAAACGAATGGACGCCGCCGGCCTTGGCGATTGTATCGAGACCTGGCCGGAGATAAAGGTGATAGGAATTGACCAGGATGACCCGCGCGCCCAGGCTCTCAACCTGGCTGTGCAGCAACGCTTTGACTGTCCCCTGGCTGGCGACGGGAGCAAAGGCCGGAGTTTCAATGACACCGTGCGGCGTCTGAATTTTTCCTGTCCTGGCCGAAGAGGAAAGATCTTCTGAGGTAACCAGAAAGCTCTTTTTCATGAACCGAACCGGAAGTAGATGACGTCTCCGTCCAGGACAGTATAATCTTTTCCTTCGAGGCGGATGGCGCCCTTGTCCTTGGCTGATTGCAGCGAGCCGTATTCCAGGAGCTTGTCCCAAGCAATGACCTCGGCCCGGATGAACCCTCTTTCGATGTCGGAATGGATGGCTCCGGCCGCCTGCCCGGCGCTGGATTCCTGCGGGACTGTCCAGGCCCTGACTTCGTTCTTGCCTATCGTGAAAAATGAAATTGTCCCGAGGAGAGCCGGGATCGTCCTGAAGAATCTCCCGGGACTGAGCTCTTTGAGGCCGTATTCGCTGAGAAAGACATCCTTTTCTTCATTTCCGAGCTCGCCGATCTCGGCCTCTATTCTTCCGCAAAAGGCCATGACCGCTGTGCCCGGCTTTTTAGCGGGATAGATTTTTTCGGGATTCTCGACGGTGGGGATGTCCGCCTCATCGACATTGACCGTGTGCAGGAGCGGTTTCTGGCTAAGGAAGGCAAAGCTCCGGATGAGCTTTTCTTCGGCGGGCGCAAAGTGGAGCTCGCGGATAGGTTTTCCGCCTTCGAGGCTGGAGCGGAACAGGCTCAGCAGGTCTTTTTCCTTTTCTCCCTCCGGGTCCTTTGCTTTCTTGAGGTCTTTCTCCAATTTCTCCAGCCTGGCCGTCACCGAGATCAAATCGGTCAGGATCAGTTCCTCTTCCATGAATGAAATATCATCCCCGGGGCTGATTTTTCCCCTGGGATGAGGGATCTGCGGGTCTTCGAATCCTCTAACGACATGGATGAGAGCGTCCGCCTTACGAAGAACGCTGAGATAGACGCTGTTCTTGACCTCTCCGTAAGAGACGCCCGCCAGGTCGACAAGCTCGAACGTGGCCGTGATCTTCTTTTTTTCGGGATAAAGAGCGGCCAGCCGGTCCAGCCGGTTGTCGGGGATGAAGCAGGTCCTTTGATTGGCTTCTTTTTTTCCGTCCTCGTAGGACTTCACCTCGATCTTGGCCCCCGTCAGCAGGTTAAAAAAGGTCGTCTTGCCTGTTTTTGGGTAGCCGAACAGGGTGAGGTTCATGAGTTAAGTAAAACCCGATTCCGCAAATCTGTCAAGCTCGTAATGGTGGTCTCATAGGCAGTTAAGTTCGCTCCCAGTCCAGCGCGGGTCCTGTCACGGCGCGTCCCCTCCGCCCTCGCTGAAGACCCCCCCACCCACCACCATTCGCTCGGGCGTTGCGGGGACTGACGCCGTGCCACCCGCGCCTCAATACTCGTCTTTCATTTTGCCTACTAGCTCCACACTCCTCGCCCAAGAAAATGAAGTCTCTCTAGTTGCGAGAAATAAGGGCTTGGAGAAGGGCTGCAGCGACCATGAGCGGAGATCAGCCTGAGAGCCTGTCTAACGAGGGCAGCCGTAGGCCTCCTTCGGGCAAAGGCTCCGAGGATGGGTTTCCGCTATGATTTTGGAGGCAAATCTTTTGTCTCCAAAATAAAATAGATCAAACCTGGAGCCTTGGCGCGGAGGAGCCGAGGAAGACAGGCTCTCAAGCCGCCGATCGGAGCGGGGAGCGAAACCCTTCTCCAAGCCCCCTTTTAATTACGCCCATAATAATGCTTACTGTCACACAGGAATGGGCTTGCTGAAAATTCGTTTTTTGGCTATATTAGATATTTCATTTAAGGTGACCTATGAAAAAAGAGAAGAAGCCGCGCGACCAGAGCCTCGTCCGCGAATATTTTGAGCTGATCGCCGAGACAGCCGTTTTTGTTTTTTTTGTCATGACCTTTATCGTCCAAGCCTTTCAGATTCCCACGGGATCGATGGAGCCGACCCTCCTCATCGGCGATTTTCTCCTCGTCAACAAGCTCGTCTATTCCAACCCTCAATTCTCTCTTGAGAAAGCCATCCTTCCGCGCCGGGATATCCGGCGGAAGGACATTGTTGTGTTCAAATATCCGAAGAAACTGACCAATGATTTTGTCAAGCGGATCATCGCCCTGGAAGGGGAGAAGATCGAGATCAAAGACAAACAGGTGTACGTCAACGACCAGCCCATTTCGGAAAGCTACAAGGTCCATAACGATAGCCAAGTTCTTTCCAAGAACGGATACTACCGCTATGATGACACGATCAGGGATAACTTCGGTCCGGTCGTCGTTCCTCCCGGCCACTGTTTCGTTATGGGCGATAACCGCGACAACAGCCTGGACAGCCGCTATTGGAGCTTCCTGCCCATGAGTTACGTCAAGGGAAAGCCCTGGCTCATCTATTTTTCCTATCAGGCCGAGAGAGACGCCTATCTGAAAACAAGCCTCAGCGAGAGGCTGAAAAAAATTGTCAGCTTCATTCCCAAGGCCCGCTGGAACCGGATGATCCGGGTCGTCCACTGATCGCCGCGTTATCGGGGCGGGAGAATCTGGAATTCCTCATAAGAGGGAATGTAAATGATCGGATTCTCGGCGATGAATTCCCCGACGAAAAGAGAGCTCCTGACGATTCCGTCCATATCCCTGCCCACAGGAAGCCCGAGGTAATAAAGCAGGGTGGGGGCCACGTCCACAATCTGCATCGCCTCCATGTTCTGCCCGCGCACAATGCCTTTCCCATAGAAGAAGACCACTCCGTCCGGAGCAAATTCATGATAGGCTGAAACATGAGGATTGCCCAAGAGCCTCTCAATAAATCTTTTCCAAAGGGGAAGAGGCTCGATCCCATGCGGAGAGTAAACGACCAGGAGTTCATCCCCCTTTAATCCTGTGAGATACTTGCCAATAAGCTCATCATAGAATTCATAATAATTCTTGATGACGGGGCTATACTTGTCGAGGCTTTCTTGGTCGATACTGCCGAACTGTTGGGGAAAGCTGTACTTATAAAAATAGGTCTCGACCGTGCTGAGCCCGTCCAGCAAAAGAGAGAAAATTTGGGACTGGCGCTGGTTCTTTTCGTCAGCCGCAAGCTCTTCGTAATGAGAATCCCGAAAAAGGGCATTCTTAACCAACGAGAAATAAGTATCGTTTGAAAGGGCGGGACGATCAAAGAGGTTGGCCAGGAGCTTCTCCGCTCTTTGGCTGGGGCGGGGGTTCTCCAAGCCGTAAGGCCAATCCCTTTTAATAAAGGCGATCCTGTTCCCGTCGAAAATCTGCCAGATATCCCTGGCCCGAGAGACAGGCTGGAAAGGTGAGATCTTCAAGAACCCGATCCGGGCCAGCTGTTTGAAGAGGATGAAGCGGGGGACGACTTCCATCTCTTCCTTCATTTTTCCCACCCGGTACCGGGAAAGAGAAAGCTGCCGATGCTTGGATGGGAATTTTCCCGTATTGAAAGAGGCGCTGAGTGTGATCGGCTCATTGGGCGAGAAATTGACCAGCCTTCCCGAGCTTCCGTTGTTGATCAGCCAGGAGAAATTGGGCAGTTTGGCCTCAGAGATGAGAGGAATCATGAGATTGAAGTCCAACCCTTCTAGGCCGATGATCGTTATCCTCTTCTCAACCCTCTTCCCGAGAAGGGAGGACAGCCTCGCCGCCGGCTGTGGCAGAGGATAGCGCCATCTCTCGGAAAAGGTAAAGACCAGGCCCAGGGCCAGAAGAACGAAATATCCCCAGAAAAAAAGAGGCCTTCTCTTGATGCGGTGAAAGCATACGAAAGCCGCCAGCCCCAGGAGGGCGATAACAAGAAGAGTCCACATCTGGGTCTTGAGAAGAATCCTCAGCCGGGCATCGAAGAAGGAAGAAAAATAGCCATAATTGACCCTGAAGATCAGGAGAAAGAGGAGAATGAGAAAGCCCAGGCTTAAGGAAAGAAACGAAGGTGAAGGAACGGCAATTCGGGCCTTTTTACCAATTAAAAACTGGATGATAAAAAAGCCGGTGACGCAGAGAAGGCTGACGAGCAGTCCGTAGAACAGTGCCAGATAGAGACTCAATTCCCCGAGAAAAGAGAGGGTGATTTTCTGGCTGACATTGAGGTCGGCGAAGAGAAGAGAAAGGAGGCAGGCGAAAAACAGCCCGCTGATTAGACCGTTGGCCAGGACCCTCAAAAATTTCATTTCACTTCAACAAATTTTAAAATTATCACGAATTCAGGCAAGCGTCAACAAAACGCGCCGTGAGGATCGCATCTCTTTTTCTGTGATGATTGGATACGGGCTTTGAAAGGGCTCAGCTCCCCGCTCCG
>CAZOKP010000017.1:0-38759 GCA_964580435.1 uncultured Eubacteriales bacterium | reverse complement strand
GGCTTTATGCGGATTGGCGCTGCGCCGTCTCTGCTGCACCTTTGATTGCGTTTTGAGCGCTTTTATTTTATGTTTATAAAGGGATGGCTGAGCCAAAACTTTTTGCCCCCGCCAAGCTGATCGTCGGCATCATTTCATCCAAAGGGATCTATTTTGAAAAAGCCGAGAAGGAGCTTAAAGCCCTCTTCGGGTCTATCGATGTAAAAAGTCAGTTCTTTCCGTTCGACCTCACAAATTATTACGAAGAGCAGATGGGAACCAATCTGGAAAGGATATTCTTGAGTTTCGTCGAACTTGTTTCGCCCGAGATATTGAGCGCCATGAAAATTCAGACAAACGCCCTGGAGCAAAAAATCAGACAAGAGTCGGGCGAAAATTTCAGGGTAGTCAACATCGACCCCGGCATTCTCACGGCGTCCGCTCTCATCATGGCCACGGCCAAGGATTTTTCCCACCGCATTCCCCTCTCCCAGGGAATCTATGGCCACCTTGAATTTCTATTCAGCAAGCAGGGGATCAAGACGCTCGACTGGACGTACCCGGATTTCAAACGGGAAGGCTACGAAAGATTCTTCCTTGACGTGCGAAGGATCTACCTGGAGCGAATCAAACAGCTGACTTGAGAACCCCGTCAGGACTTTTCTTTGCTTGTTCGCTGCCTCGCAAACCGGAGATAGTTCTTGAGGGAAGGGTCCCGGCCGAGAAGCGCCTCTGACGCGGCGAGCGTCGCTTTAATCCCGACATCAAGCGGGTCGCAGATGGCCGCATCCAGACCCGCCTCGTACGCAAGGGCGAGCATCGCCCTGTTCAGGAGCCTCCTTCGAGGAAGGCCGAAAGAAATATTGCTCACCCCGGCGATCGTTTTTATTCCCGGAAGACGCCCTCTGATCCTCTCCAATGACTCAAAAAAGAGCACTCCCGCTTTCCAATCTGTTGCCATCGGCCGGACTAAGGGATCGACAAAGATATCTTCGGCTTTGAGTCCTTGCTTGAGGAGAAGCTCGACCATCTTGTGAGCTATGGCCAGAGCCTTTTCGGGATTATCGGGAAGTCCCTTGTCATCCAAACAAAGAACGATGACCCGGGGCTGGAAGTTCTTGATCAGGGGAAGAAGGCTTCGAATATTCCGTTCCTCGCCTGTCAGCGAATTAAGGAGGGCCCTGCCGCGGTGAAGTTTCAACGCCTCTCCCATGGCCTCAGGATTGGGCGTATCCAGCGAAAGAGGAATCTTGAGTGTTCCTTGGAGAACTGGGATGGTCCAGCGGAGGACCTCTATTTCTTTTTCAGCCAGGGCCGAAGCATTGAGGTCGATAAAAGCAGCTCCGGCGTTTTCCTGAGACCTCGCTTCCTTAAGAAGAAATGGCCCATCCCTTCGGGCCAAGGCTTCTTGGACGACTTTGCGGCTCGAGTTCAGCCGCTCCCCGACGATAATCATCTCGCGGTGACGAGGTCGATGCCTATTCCTCGTCCGGCTCAAAGGCGGATATCTGCCTGAGCTTCTCGATGATCCCGGGAAGCTCCCGGAGGACAACTTGGACATCCTCGTCTGTACTGAACCGGCCAAGAGACATCCTGACGGAGGAACGGGCGATTTCAGGCCGAAGCCCAATGGATAAGAGCACATGAGAGACTTCCTCGGATTCTTCCGAACAGGCCGAGCCAGTGGAAACGTAGATGCCTTTGGTCGCCAGAGCCAGAAGGACGGCCTCCGCTTCCAGCCCAAGGAAAGAAAAGTTCAAAGTATTTTTGACCCTTTTCTCGGGATGTCCGTTGAATTTCGCTTTAGGGATAGTATGCTCGATCCCTTTTTTCAAGAATTCAGCGAGCTTTTCTACCCTGTCTCTGTCTTTTCTCCCCCTTTCCGTCAAAATCCGCGCCGCTTCGCCGAATCCGACGATGCCGATCGTGTTCTCTGTGCCCGCCCGCATCCCTCTTTCCTGATGTCCTCCCTGGATAAACGGGCAAATATCAACTCCTCTGCGGACATAAAGAGCGCCCACGCCTTTAGGCCCATAAATCTTGTGGCCGGACACGGAAAGGAGATCGACTCCTAGTTTCTCGACGTTCACGTCCGTTTTGCCGAAGGCCTGGACGGCGTCTGTATGCACCAAGACTCCTTTGTCCTTGGCGATTTTCACAATGCTTTCGATGGGCTGGATCGTCCCAAGTTCGTTATTGGCCAGCATGATCGAGATGAGGGCCGTTCGCGGCGTGATCGAATCCTTAAGGAAATCGAGGTCCACTGTTCCGAACCGGTCCACCGGTACATAAGTGACCTTGACGCCTTTTTTCTCCAGGTAATTGGCCACCCGGAGAATGGCGAGATGCTCGATGGTCGAGGTGATGATCTCGCTCTTTTCGGGAAACGTATCGATAACTCCCCGAATGGCAAAATTGTCTGATTCTGTCCCTGAACCCGTGAAGATGATCTCGTTCCGGTGCGCCCCCAGGGCCTTAGCTACCGTCTCTCTCGCCCCCGTGATGATGTCCTTGACGGCTCTTCCAATAGGGTATATGGAAGACGGGTTTCCGAAATGCTCCTTGAGAAACCAGCACATTTTTCCCGCCACGTCCGGGTCCAGCGGCGTAGTCGCATTGTTATCGAGATAGACCATCGTATTCCTCAGTTTTTCTTGCTCCCCGGCCAATCCTCCAACGGATTAAGGACAAGTCCTGACTTCAGTTTGGGAAAGAAGTCTGTGGATTTATGGGGCATGAGCTCCCCCTTTTCTACGACCTGTCTGATCTGCTGGAGAGAACAGGGTTTGAGGAGGAAGATCACCTGCCATTCGCCGTCGGCGACCTTCTGCAACCCTTCTTCCAGGTTCCTGATATACCCGACCTGCTCGTCCTGGACGAACGGCTTCTCGGTAAAGGCCCCAAGCTTATCGATGATCAGCGAATGCAGGACGGCGACGTCCAATCTTTTCCATTCCGCAGATTTGCCGGGGTCAACTTCTTTATCAAGGATGTCCTCAGATTTAAGGCGGAGCAGAAGGAATTTTTTCGCGCCGGTTAAGAAAGCCCCAAAGGTATGGCTCTCTTTGTCTATTTTGGCGCGGACTTTCTCCAAAGCGGCTTGATCGGAAACGGAGGCTCCGGCCAGCTCAGAGATTTCGAAATCCTTGGAGAAGAGCATCTTGAAACCCTCCTCGCTGAATTTCTCCAGGCCTTTGGCCAGCCGAAAGGTCGGGAGGATAACCAGGCCGGGATCATTGAGGTCAAAGAGAGTCATCATAATAAAATTGAACGGCTCGTCTCCTTTCACGGACCGGAGCTTCTGGGTCATTTCCGCCCGGTAATTGAGAGACGTTTCGTAGCGGTGATGGCCGTCGGCGATGATGAGGATTTTATCTGCCATGGCCTGCTGGATCCGGCTGATGTCTTCCCCATCTTTGATCACCCGTAATCGGTGCCGGTACCCATCCTCGTCCCGGACATCGGCGGCCAGGCCGGCCTTTTTCAGCGCTCGTTCGATGGCCTGCCCCACCTTTTCATTGTCATCGGTATAGAGCAAAAAAACCTGCTCGGTGTTTGTGTTTGTGGCCCGCAAGAGCCTGAGCCTGTCCTCCTTGTGTTTGGGAAACGTTTTTTCATGAGGGAGAACCTTCCTGGAAGCAAACTCTTCCAGCTTGACCCTGGCGATGAGGCCGCGTCTTTTTTTGGCTATCCCGTTGACCTTGTATTCCTGGTCATAAATATAGAGGGCTTTATCATCCTCACGGACAAATATGCCCTCTTTTTCCCATCGTTCTAAGTAAAGATCAGCCCGGGCATACTTATCCTTTTCGGGAAGCTCGGGATCATCGTCTTTTCCCAAGATAATCCGAACGATGTTATAGGGGCTTCTCTTGTAGTAATCTTCCTGCATGGCCGGTGTGATCCGGTCATAAGGCTCGGTGATGATATCCTTGAGATCAATTTTTTTGGTGTTGTAGCGAAGACCTTTGAAAGGCTGGATTTCGGCCATTTTTTCTCCGTTGGATTAAGAGTCTAATTCCAGATACTTGGGCTCAGCCCAATTTTTCCTTCAGGATTCTGACGACTTCGAACCCCGCTCGTTTCTGCCCTTCTTCAGCCGCGGCCCCGATGTGCGGCAAGGCGATGACATTGGGATGGTCGATGAAGGAGAAATCCTCCGGGGGCTCTTTCTCATAAACATCAAAGGCCGCAGCCCGGACCTTTCCGGTATTCAGGGCTTCGAGCAGTGCCTTCTCGTCCACGACACCGCCGCGGGCCGCATTGATGATGATGACCCCGTTCTTCATCTTTCGGATCTCATCCCTTCCGATGATGTACTTGGGCTGCTTGGGGATATGGAGCGTGATGATATCGGCTTGGGCCAGGAGCTCGTCCAGAGGAACCTGCTTCACGTTAAGTTTCGTTTCGATCTTGATGACATCATAGGCGAGGACCTTCATCCCGAAGGCCAATGCCCGCTCGGCAAGGGCGAGTCCGATGCGGCCGGCGCCGATGATTCCCAGCGTCTTTTCATACAGCTCGGTCCCGGACAGCACCTTCTTCTCCCATTTGTGCTGCTTCATGGACAGGTTGGCTCGTCCGAGCTGGCGGACTGCGCTCAGCATTAGGCCGAAGGTGATCTCGGCCACGGATATCGTTGTCGCTGCCGGCGTATTGGCGACTTTGACGCCCTTTTCTTTGGCGGCGGCGGCGTCGACATTGTCCAGACCGATGCCCGCCCGGACGATCATCTCCAAGCCTGCGGCGGCATCAATCACTTTCTTGGTCACTTTTGTGGCGCTGCGGACGACGATGGCGTTGCACCCGGGAATGGTCTCGACGAGGGTGGCTTCATCCATGCCCGTTTTGACAGTGACATCAAACCCGGGTATGGCATTTAACTGTTCCAGGGCCTCTTTATCTAAGGAATCCGCGACAAGGATCTTTTTCATGTCCAATTCTCCCTGATGATCGGCTCAGCAGCCCGGGCCGAGCTCCCCATCTCAAACTTGTAACCCAGGTCGGCCAAAGTCAGCTCCAGCGCGCTCAGAGCCGTAATGACGTCAAAACCTCCCATGTAACCCAGGTGGGCGATCCTGAAGAATTTTCCCTTGTTCGGGTCCTGAGCGCCAGCAATATAGGCCATGTACTTGCCCTGCATGATCTTAACCAGCTTGGCCCCGTCAATTCCCGGGGGCGTTTTAACGGCTGTCAGGATATTGCCGGGCCTTTTGGCCAAAAGCTCGAGGTTAAGGGCCTTAACCCCGGCTCTGGTCGCTTCGCCCAGGATGCAGTGATGGGCGAAGAGTTTTTCCAGCCCCATGCTCTTGATGATATCCAGCGATTTTTTCTGCTGGATAATGAGCGAGATGGCAGGCGTCCAAGGCGTCGTCTGCTTTTCCAGGTTCTTCTTAGCCTTGACGGCATCAAAATAGAACTTGGGCAGCTTGGAGCTTCCCACGAACTTCCAGGCTTTCTGGCTAAAAGCGATATAGGCCAGTCCCGGAGGAATCATGAACGATTTCTGTGAGCCGGAAACCATAATGTCAACCTTCCATTCGTCCATCGGGCATGGCGTTGCGCCGACGCCGGAGATGCCGTCCACAACCAAGATTGCCTCCGTCTTGGCGACAACCTGCCCATATCCCTGGATATCATAGATCGCTCCGGAGGATGTTTCAGAAAGTGTCGCAAAAACGGCCTTGACATCCGGATTGGCTTTGAGTTCCGCGTCCAGCTGCTCTTTAGTGAAATCCTGTCCCCATTCGAGGACGATCTCTCTGCAGTTGACGCCATAGGCTTTGCAAATATTTCCCCAGCGCTCGCCGAATTTTCCGCCGTTGATGCTGATGACTTTGTCGCCGGGGCTGAGCGTGTTAACGATGGCGGTCTCCATGGCACCCGTGCCGGACGAAGTGAGGATGAACACATCCTCTTTGGTGCCAAAGACATACTTGATGCCTTCGGTCGTCTCCATGAAGATCTTGGAAAACTCCGGAGTCCGGTGATGAATGATCGGTTCCGCCGCTGCGGCCAAAACGCTCTCAGGCACCGGAGTCGGGCCGGGTGAGAGAAGGTAATATTTTTTTATCATAAAAGCCTCCGTTTAGGAAAATGAGATAATATAGGCTATTAAATTAACAGAATTGGCCCCGAGAGTCAATCAAAGCTGCCGAAGGATCTCCGTAAGTAAGGCCGTCCTCTGAACGAGGGAGGGGAGAAGGAGGTGCTCGTTTGCGGCGTGGATTCCATCGCCATCCGGTCCCAGGCCGTCCAAGGTCGGGACTCCAAGACTCGAGGCGAGGGAGGCATCCGAGCCTCCGCCCGTTCTTCCGTCTTCAAGGGTTATATCCAAAGAAGTTGCGATCTTTTTAACTTCGGCAAGGAGCTGTGCCGACGGCCTTGTCTTTTCCATCGGGGGCGTCAGGCTCTCCACGGAGCATTTGATTTTTGCGCCGGGGACCACCGGCTGGAGCTGCCTGGACGTGCTTTTGATTCTATCCTGCTGCCTCGTATTCCAGAATCTCCAATCCAACACGGCCCAAGCCGCTTCAGCCACAATATTGGCTTTTTCGCCTCCGCCAATCTGGCCGATGTTCATCGTAACGCCGCTGGCCGCCAGCCTTCTCAGCCGGCGGATCTGGGCCATCAACTCGTCAACGGCATTGACCCCTTTCTCCGGGGTGCCAGCATGAGCAGCCTTCCCCTTGACCTCGAGGCGGAGGACAAGGCGGCCTTTGCGTTGGGTTTTCAATCCGCCGCCGGGCAGGGCGGGCTCCAGACAGAGGACATAGGTCGACTTTTTGGCCAGCCGCAGGATCATCTCGTCAGAGCCTTCAGTTCCGATCTCCTCCGCGGAATTAATGAACACGGCGATCCTTCTGGCCGGCCGGATGCTGAGCTGGTGGAGAGCTTTAAGGGCGAAAACCGCCATGACCAGTCCGGCCTTCATGTCCAAGACACCCGGACCAAAAACCTTGCTCCCCGAGATGAAAAACGGCATTTTCACGATCTTGCCGACAGGCCAGACTGTATCGATATGGGTGAGGACAAGAATCTGGCCTTCGGTCGTCGCTTTGACCGAGGCCGGATATTCGGCCAGATAGAGGTCTCCCGTCCGTTTCTGAGGGAAGCGGCTGATTTTAGCTCCGACCTTTCTGAATTCACCTGTCACAAAAGAAGAGCAGGCGTCGACCGCCTTTTTATCCTGAGAGGGAGATTCTCGGATAACGATGTTTTTAAGCAGGTTGACCATCTCTCCCTGGCGGGATTTAAAATAAAGGTTGAAATCCATTTTTGATCCTCCGGCAGTCCTTAATGTATCACAGCTCGGCAGGAAATGCACTCACTCGAAAAGATCAAAGGCATCTCATGATTTATCATAAGATTCTCCTTACGGCTGAAGCGGCCTTTCCGTAAAGCGCGCTCCCTGTCCTCAATAACCTGCCCAGGGGAAATTGTTTAAGTCGGAGAGCCTTGAAGCGGCAGATCTCATGGCAGCAGAGACAGTGGATGCATTTTTTCTTGTCAATCCAGGCCGCTTTCTGAAGAAGGCTGATGGCTCCGGCGGGGCAGATGTTTACACACTCCGAGCAGGCTGTGCATCTCGCGCTCACGACCTCGGGGATCAAACCCAGTTGTCCTTGAATATAGGCATATAAAAACGAGGGCAGTTTCCTCCGAAATAGGCTGACGGCAAAGGCAGAATGTTTAAAGTCCTTTACTTCGACATCTTCGAGCTTGTCTCCGGCAACTTCGATAAGATCGATGTCGCCAACGCCTATCCCGCGCTCATGGGCGTAATATGTCGTGTAAACCCGCAAAGGTTCGTATCCAACAATCCTGGTGGCAGCCGCGTCCAAAGCCACTCCGTCCGCGGAGGCGAGAATAAGTCCGATATTTTTGGGAGACCCTGCCGAAGGGCCCTCGCCTTCGTGGCCGATGACGGCATCCATGATGGTCAAACGCGGACGAACGCAGGAAAACAGATCCACCAGCATCTCGGAAAAGGCATCATTGCGGACAAAGCGGCGGTGACAATCAACTCTGAGGCCGTGAGGAATGACCCCATACATGTTTTTCACCGCTCCTGTATAGAGAGTGAAAGAATGAGTCTTGAGCTTGGGGAGGTTGATGATGACGTCGGCATCAAGGACAGGACGGGCGAAATAACACTTGTCCAGGACTTTTCCCCGGACCGGGACCTCGATGAACCCCGTCTCTTTCAGGTTCACGAGGCGTATCCCCAGCTCCGTGCAAACCCGGCGATAGCCACTGGGAAGGAAGGTGTCCTCTTGGCTCGAAGGCAAATCATCGCCTACAGTAATGTCGACATCATAATCTTTAAGCAGGCTTAGGACTTCCTGCACAAAAGCAGGATGGGTGCAGATGGCTTTCTCCACGGAAGCCAGAGGAGAGAGGAGGTTGACTTTGACAAAAACCTTGCGGCTCGATTTCAAGAATGACTTCAACCCGCCGAGGAGGTCGAGACACCTGCGGATGGCGCGAGATAGGTTGTCGGTTTCATAATCGGGACACCTGACCACCGCCACTCTTGATTTCGGCTCAATTGTTCTCATAATGTTCTATCAGCCGAACATTTTATCTTATCCTTGCTAAAAAGCTCAATCATTTACGGGCGCTAATACGAAAAGTGGCGTAAAACAAAGAACGACAAGATAGGGAATATGATCATCCGCAATCAGCCTTGCCCCGTTCAGGTTTTTCACGCCGTTCCTTCAGCGTTTTTCTCGGTGGCGGCGAGAGAAGCGCTGACTTTTCACCAGGGAATCGGAGCCAAAAGAAACGAGGAGAGGCTGCGGTATCTCAAGGATTATTGGGCCGGACCTTTAGAGAAGCTCCCCGGGGTCAGGATTCTGACGTCCTTTGACCCTGCTCTCTCTTGCGGCACCGGAACGTTCCTTGTCGAAAATATGGATATGAGCCGGCTCTCTCAGGTACTCTTTGAAAAGCACAAAGTCTTTCAAACAGTGCTCGCCTTGCCCGACGAAGTGAGAGCGATACGCGTCACGCCGAGCATCTCCACAACACTCGGGGAACTGGATATCTTCAGCAAGGCCGTTACTCAATATATCAGGAACGGGATGCCGTCAGGTTAGGCCTGGCCGATGCTCCGAGCCGGGACAAAATAAAGTGACCCGCCCGACTCCATAGGTTCTCCAGGATCAAAGAGAGACTCTCGTTCTCCACCAGCGTTGATTTATCTCCAGTTTTGCCGTAAATTAGGATAGAAACCGTGATTATAAAAAATAGTTAGGGCCATGAAAAAGCTGATATTGCTCCTGGGCGCACTTCTCGTTTTTCTTGGGACAGCCTCCCTGCTTCAGGGAGAAATTTTTTATCCTTGGAAAGATGTTTATGTCGGCGCTCTGGAAAGGAAGAATTGGTTCGGACTCGTCATTGCTCCCAGTCAGGATGTCGTCTTTGCGTTTGCTGTAAAAGTGCAAAAGGAGAGCCAGGTCGCTGAAGGCGACGACCTCTTTTTCCTCGTCTCCGAGGTCGGTCCTCATTCCCCCGACGGTCAGTATGCCCGGATCAAAGCCAACCTGAGTCTTCCTTTCAAACTGGGGAATGACACCCCAATCCTGATTAAGCCGGCCGAGAATTCCGATACTTTGATTCTGGAGTGGTCTCGCCGGGACGAAAAGACCGTCATCGGCCGGATCCAGGCCCCAAAATACGTGGAACTTCAAGTCGCGCATTATTTTCCCTGGAATTTCACTGGGAAATACCGCCTTCTTCCTGATGGCCAGGTCCAGGGCGAGAGCGAACGGAGCGGAAAAGTTCACTATCTATTCTGGACTGGCCGAAAGGGAGAACCCAGGACAGCCCCGGAGGGAACGGACCTTTCCCTCGCCTTTTCAATGGAAGAAAATAACGCGGTCTACTTTGTCGCTGGAATCGGCGACAGCCCCAAGGCCGTCAGCGACCGTATTTATCGCTACAAAAATACGGATTCCATCGACTCATTCCTCGGAGAGGAGGAAGAGAGGTACAACAACAACAGGGTAAAAACCGAAGGTCTTTATAAAGGCGTTGCCGAGGCCGTCACGAACAACGTTTTCTGGATGATCCTCTACCAGCCGGATCATAATCGTCTCTACACGCCTGCGGGACGGAGCTGGATTTTTCCACAGCCCAATGGCGCGCCTGACGACTGGGCCATTTTCGAATGGGATTCTTTCCTGAGTGCGCTTGAATTATCCATAGAAAGCGCGCGCCATGTCCAAGACGCAGTCAAAGCTGTCTTGGAAACCCAATATCCGAACGGCAACATTCCCAACTGGCGCAGCCAGCATGGCGGGACGCCTGACCGTTCTCAGCCTCCCATAGGCAGCTACGTGGTCTTGAAACTCTTTGGAAAACTCGGGGACCTCGATTTGCTTAAATTTTCCTATCCCTATCTCAAGAAGTGGCATTCTTTCTGGAGAGCCCCAAAGCAGAACGGACAGCCACGGAGAGACGGCAACCGTGACGGCCTGCTCGAATGGGGCTCGGATACAGAATTCGTCCTCGGTGCTTTGTCCCCTTGGGAGGAAAAAGCCACCGGAAAATCGAGGGCCATGTGGGAGTCCGGCCAGGATGACCTGCCCAACTGGCAGGAGGCCTCCTTCAACAAAGAAACGGAAACATTGACTATGAATTGCCTGGACCTCAATTGCCTGTATGCCCTCGATGCCTATTGTCTTTCCCAGATAGCCCATATCCTCAAAATCCAGGAAGACTATACCTTTTATCTTGAGGAATACGAGCGGATGCGAGAGCTCATCAACAGCAAGCTCTGGAATGAACGAGAAGGATTCTATTTTGACCGGCATTGGGACGGCAGGTTCTCAACCAGAAAGGCGGCATCAAACTTCTATCCTCTCCTGGCTCGGATACCCGACCAGAAAAGGGCCCTGCTGATGATCAAGCGCCTGCTCGATCCCAAGGAATTCTGGGGAGACTATATCCTTCCCACTATCTCGCGGGACGATCCGTTATACAAAGACCAGCAATACTGGAGGGGAGCAATCTGGCCGCCGACCAACTATCTCGTTTATCAAGGCCTCAAGGCCTATCAATTCGACGCCGTGGCTTCGGAATTCGCCAAAAAGAGCTCGGACCTTTTCCTGCGCAATTGGAAAAACTTTCAGCTCTGTCCTGAAAATTTTGATTCCCGAACCGGCGAGGCAGGCGGCCAGAGATACCAGACCTGGAGTCCCCTGTTCGCCCTGATTGGCCTTGAAGAATATCTGGATTTCACGCCCTGGGAAGGCTTCCGGTTCGGAATGCTCGAACCGGAAGAAAAAGGAAAACTCTCCCGCCTCGCTATCCAAGGCAGGCATTACCAAGTGGAAGTCAGGCCCTCAAGAATCAAGCTGATCGAAGAAGAGAAGGAAATTGTCCGGGCCAACGGCGGCGCTGTTTTCCGGCACTTTCTCTATTCCCAAAACGAGGTCTCCTTTGAATTGAAGGCCCTCAAATCAAGAAAGGTCCGGATTGATTTTTTGAAGTATGGGAAATATCAATTCCTCTTGGACAATCAGGTCAAGGACGTCTTTGAGGGGGGTTCATTCAGCTTCGAGGTTCCCGAAGGAGAACACACGGTCTTGATTCAGCTCCTTGAGGAACGAGAGAAGCACTTTCTTTTCTTCAAGTTTTAACCGCTTTCTTCCCGAGATAAGCCTGCTTCAGGGTATCACCCCTGACGCCCTGCCTTAAGGCTTCCAGAGCCAAAACCTCTTCGGGTGGAATGTTACCCAAGCTCACATTCAGGCCAAACCGCAAGATGAGGTCCTGCTGTTGATTCTTGAGGGGAGCTTCCCAGATAAGGTCATTGACGTCGGCGCCGCCGGAGAGGATGCGGTCGATTTCATCCTTTTTGGTCTTGCCTTCCCGGTCAAAGATCCCCACCCCGCGGCCTGCTTCTCTGGCTTCGATGATGACCTTGAACGCACCGTTAGCGAGATCCTCCGCGATAAGGTCATGGATAACCTCCAAGGAAGGAGCCTCCCCGGGATCTTTTTTCCCGACTTCGGTGATGACTTTAAATCCCTGACCAAGAGCCTGTTTGATCGTTTCCTTCCTCAAGGACTGATCCATCTCGATGGTGCCGTCCGAGATCTCGATGGCCGTGAAACCCAGCACGCGGGCTCTTTTTAAATAGGCCCCCAGAGAATTTTGCCAAACAGCGACCTCAAGAAACGTGCCTCCGGGCATGACCTCGATGCCCGAGGACGTAATCAGGTCATTTTTCTTTTTGAGAATTTCTTTATCGTAGAAGGCCGAAGTCCCGAACGTCAGTTTGATGATATCGATATAATCGCCGGCACACTGGATCAAGTCTTTGAGGAGGTGCTGCCCCAGCCCCTTATCAATGACCATCGTCAGCCCCGTCCTTCTTGGCTTCCGGCTTCTTCCCGGATAAGGGATCCGGAACGCTCCTTCCCATGCCTTTTCAGCCATGATTATCTCCTTGTCCGAAATTCGAAAGCGCGCTCTAAAAGGTCGCCCCAGCAACGCCGCGGACTGGAGAGGACAGTCGCGCAAAAAACGGTTTGTTTATGACGGGCCAGCCCGCAAGCCGACTCAAGCCGTGCCTGCGCCAGCTCCGGGCGGTCCAAACCGAGCACCGGGAGTTGATCATAAAGGAGGATCGTTTCGGCCAGCTTTTGGGAAATATTATCAAACAAGACCTTAGCCGTTTGCCTCGGGTCTGGGACCGGTCTCAGGACAAAATCATCGCGGCCCTCCTCGATCCTGGGAAAAAGAAGGACAACCTCGGGATCGACAAGGGTTTCCCCGTGGGTTCTGTATGAGGAGAGGTCCACGGCTATTTTGTTCTGCCATTCATTCTTGGAGTTCAGGGAGGAGGAGGCGAGGAATCGCGGAAAATGATGCCTCAACGTCTCGAGGCGGATGTTATCCACCAGCGGACCCATAAACCAGCGGAACCGGCCTCCTTCCTTTTTAAAATGCACCGTCTCTGTCGAAAAAAGAGTCAAGCCGTGTTCCAGGCCGCTGAGCAGATAGACCGTCTTGCCGCTGCCGGCTCCGCCGGCGACGATAAACAGCCTGTTTTTTTCAACCTGGTGAAGAGCGCATGCGTGGAGACTATAGACCCGATGTTTTTTTTCAAGAAGAAAGAGCGTGAACCGGTAGAGAAAACCTTGATTTCCCCAAAGGCTGAACCTGGGGTCAGACGCCCTCAGGCCGAGTTCGGCGAAAGCCCCCTTAAAAACCGCTCTTGTCTTAGATAGCTGATAGCATGGCCTTTTCTCAGGAACATCGAGAATCGATATCGAGCCGTCGGCCTGCGGAGAATAGGGGATCTCTTCGATGTCTTTGAAATCCGTCAGCAGCGATTGAACTTCGAGGGGAAAGGACAAGGAGGGGAGGAATTCCCTCCGGTTGGAAGAGACAGCGATCGTGGCCTTTAAAATTTTGAGACCCTTATTAAAGGCTGTCCTGTTCAAGGCCGCTTCACCGCTGTGTATCTTACATCAATTGTCACGGCGCGACAATTGCGGTTTCCACAGCGTCCTCGGTTTTGTTAAGACGATGGGTCCTATCACGGCCCGAGAGAGGCTTCTGGCGATACCGGAAGCATTTCCAATTCCGTGATAGTCCTATGCTGATAGAAGGGGAGGGTGCCGGGGTGAGAAACGCGACAGGACCCGCCCCCATCACGGAAACAAAGATGCAATCGGCGCTACCAAGTTTGTGGACGCACTTCCGCTCTTTTGCTAAAATGACTTTTTCATGCGCCGAGAAAAGGGGATGGATTCATCATCTCTGAAATATTATTTCTAAAGGAGGATCATGGATATTTTAAAAAAAATCAGCGCTCTGATGATCGGGCTCTGGGCGTGTGCGGCTCTCTCTCCGGCAGAGTTCCTGCCGACCTACGCTCTGGTGAATTGCCGGATCGTCCCCGTAACGTCCCCCGTCATCGAGAAAGGCATCGTCATCATCCGCAATGGTCTTATTGAATCTATCGGGGTGATCGGAAAAATCAAGATTCCTGAGGACGCCGAGGTCATCGAAGCGCAAGAGATGACCGCCTACCCCGGTCTGATTTCGGCCCACACCAACCTTTTTCTGGAGGCCCCTAAAGACCAGCAGCCGGGCTTCGACGAAGAGAGAACGCCTTCGCGGCCACTCCCCGAAAAGCCGATCCAGAACCCTGACCTCCAGGCCTTCAAGCTCATCAAGCCGAAAAAAACGACGATCGACGGCTATCACCGCATCGGCATCACGACCGTCCTTGTCGCTCCGGAAGCAGGAATTTTTGCCGGCGAGAGCGTCCTCCTCAACCTCAACGGTGAAAATCCGGAAGCCATGGTCGTGAAAAATCCTGTGGCGCTCCAGGTCAACTTTGTCAGTGAACGCAATTCTTATCCCTCGAGCCTGATGGGGACCATCGCCTTCCTCAGACAGTCATTTCTGGATGCCGAATATTATTCTTCCTACCAGTCCCAGTTCGCCCGGGTCCAGAAGGGGATGAAAAGACCGGAGTACAACCCTTTTCTTGAGGCCATCATCCCTTATGTTGCAGAGAAAAAGCCTATCATCATCACCTGCAGCAATCAGGAGGATATCAAGCGAGCTTTGAGGCTTCGGGAGGAGTTCAACCTGAACGTCTTGCTCTCCGGCGCCAACGAAGCCTGGCGTGTGGTGGACCTCCTGAAAAAAGCTCAGGTTCCCCTCTTGGTCTCCGTGGATTTCCGGCCGCCGGCATCGAGTGTTTACAGCCAGGAGGGAGAACAAGAAAAGAAGAAAGCCGAAAAAGACATCTACCCGGCCAATCCTCAAACCCTGGCCAAAGCGGGGCTTAAGTTTGCCCTGACCTCGTTCGGACTCACAGACCCGGCCGCTGTCCAGAAGAACATCCGCGAAGCCATCAAAGCCGGCCTGCCGCAGGAAGAAGCATTGAAAGCGTTAACTCTTGTTCCGGCCCAGCTCTTGGGTGTCGACTCCCTCCTCGGAAGCCTGGAGCCGGGAAAAATCGCCAACCTCGTTCTCGCCACTGGAGAGATCTTTGGAGAAAAAACCGAAGTGGACAAGGTTTTCGTCGACGGCAGGCTCTTTCTCATGGAGAAAAAGCCTGCCGAGAAAGAGCCGTTGAAACGCCCCTCGGACGGAGGGGTGGGCAATGCCGAGTTCGGAGTCGCCGGGATTTCCAAACCAGGCCAATAAAGGAGGCTGCCATGAACAAGACACTAGCAGCATTATTGTTGGGAACAATGGTCACTGCCCTGCCTTGCTTTTCTGATGGCGGGAATCTCCTGATCAAGAACGGAACGATCCTGACAGTCACAAAAGGAAGCCTTGCCAAAGGAGACATCCTGATCATCGGAGGGGTCATCAAGGAAATCGGAGAAAACCTCCGGGCTCCGGAAGATGTGATGGTGATCGATGCCACCGGAAAATTTGTGATTCCTGGAATTATCGATGCGCACACGCATATCGCCCTTTCGGGGACCAATGAATCGGGTGACGTCATAACAGCTGAAGTCAATATGCGCGATGTCATCCAGGCCGAAGACCTGGCCATATTCACCGCCCTGACCGGAGGAGTCACGATGATCCACACTATGCACGGCAGCGCCAACCCGATTGGCGGGCGAGATATTACCTTGAAGACGAAATGGGGCAGGCCGGCGGAAGAACTGATTGTGCCGCAGGCGTACCAGACTCTCAAGTTCGCCCTGGGTGAGAACCCCAAACAGGCCAGCCGGCAAGTGTTCGGCGCCGCGCCCCAGCGCTATCCCGCCACGCGCATGGGTGTCAATGCCATCATCCGCGCTGAGCTGCTGGCCGCCAAAAATTACATGCTCCAATGGGAGAGATACCTTAAAGACAAAAATGGCAAGAATCCCCCTAAAACCCTCCTTCCGCCCCGCAGAGACCTACGTCTGGAAGCCCTCGCCGAGCTTCTCCGGGGAAATCTTGTGGCCCGTGTTCACAGCTACAGAGCGGACGAATCATTGGAGTTTATTGACCTCTCCAAGGAATTCGGTTTCAAAATCATTTGTTTTGAGCATATACCCGAAGCCTTCAAGATCACCCGAGAGCTCAGGACGGAAGACATAGGGACTTCGGTCTTCGTGGATAGCTGGGCCTACAAAGTGGAAGCTGCGGAAGGAATCGCCTCCAGTGCGGCTTATTGTACAAAAAACGGCGTTCTGGTCTCGATCAACTCGGACGGCGCTGAGAGAATCCGGCGTCTTTTCAATGACGCCGGCAAAACTTTGAAGTATGGAGGTCTGACCGAAGAAGAGGCTCTCAAGCTCATCACCATCAACCCGGCCATCCAGCTCGGCGTGGCCAAAACAGCCGGAAGCCTGGAGGTCGGCAAGGACGGAGACGTGGCCATCTTCAATGAGCACCCACTGAGTGCCTATGCCCGCTGTGAAACAACAATCATCGAAGGAGATGTGTATTTCGACCGGGCTCAATACGTCAAGGAAAGGGAAGAAGCGGCCAAGCAGGGCAAGGAGGTGAAGAAACCCGGAGGTAGGCAATGACCAAGAAAATACTCTTTTTTTCTTTGATTCTCTGCCTGACGATCTCTCTCTTTTTTGGGGCTGAGGAAGAAGCACCATATACGGCGATCAAGGGGGCCCGCATTATCCCTGTGGTTGGCGAGGACATTCCCGATGGCACCATCCTTATCAAGGGGAGCCGCATTGAGGCCTTGGGAAAAGACATCCCCGTCCCTCCCGGAACAAAAATCGTGGACGTTTCCGGGCTCTCTGCGTATCCGGGGATGATCGACGGCTACTGTTATCTCGGCCTCTCGGAAATCGTCTCTGTTGCCGCTACAAACGACTACAGGGAAACAGGGCGAATCAACCCCCAGGTCAGAGCCACGGAAGCGTTACGGCCTGACTCCATACATATCCCCATTGCCAGGGCCAACGGGATCACTGCAGCCCTGGTCGCACCTTCAGGAGGCCTGATCGCGGGCCAGGGCGGCCTCATCAAACTGACAGGGTGGACGCCCGAGGAGATGATAATCAAGAGTTCCGTCACCATGCAGATAGAGTTCCCGGGGCTTCCCGGGGCCGGATATCGGCGTGAGAGGGCGCCTCGCGAGGACGCCTCCAAGCTGGTCGCTGAACTCCAAGACTGGCTGAATAAGGCCCGCTACTACCAGAAAACAAAAGAGGCGGCCAAAAGAAATCTGCTCCTTCCTTATCCCGAGTTTGACGAGAAGCTCGAGTTCCTTATCCCGGTCGCCAACGGGGAACTTCCGGTGATGATCTCCGTCCAAGCCGAGAAAGATATCCTGGCCGCCATCCAATTTGTCCGGGAAGAAAAATTAAAGGCCATTTTCTACGGAGTCAGCCAGGGATGGAAAGTCGCCGCGGAGCTCAAAGCGGCCGACATCCCGGTGGTCTTCGGCTCACTCAACGACATGCCGCCCAGCTGGGAGGACGGATACGACGCTCTCCTTAGGAATCCTTCGGTTCTCCAGAAAGCCGGAGTGAGAATCGCCTTTTCCTCCCGCAGCGCGAGCTCGGCCAAGGACCTGCCTTATCACGCGGCCAAGGCCGCGGCGTTCGGTCTGGACAAACGCGAAGCGCTCAAGGCGGTGACGATCTCTCCGGCCCAAATCTTCGGAGTCTCTGACATTATGGGGAGCTTGGAGAAGGGCAAACTGGCCAATATCGTGCTCGCGGACGGCGACTTGCTCGAGCTCCGGACAAACATCCGGAAGGTCTTTATCGAAGGAAAAGAAACCGACCTTTCCAATCGCTTCACCGAACTCCTTGAAAAATACAAGAACAGAGAAGAGAAAGTGAGGTAGGAGAGGAACAGGAGTCCGGGCTTTTTCAGGCCCTTGAAGAATTCATTTTGATAAGAGAGGCGATATAGAGGAGGGAAGCCGCTATGCCCAAAGCCCCCATGGCCACAAAAGGCGAGGCGATGCCGAACCTGTCCGAGAGGATCCCAGCCAAAAGAGATATGATAGCCCCAGAAATCATCTGGAGATTGGAGACCAGGCTGAAGGCCTGGGGCTGATTCTTCGAAGGCACGGAGTTTCCGACATAAGACTGTAAAGCGGGATAAAGGGTAAAGAGAAAGGTCCCAAAGAGGATCAGACCGAGGACGGCCCAAAAAGGCGTGTTTGCGGCTCCCAGCAAAAGAAGCGACAAAGAAGCGCCGACAAATCCCGCTTTGTAGATCTTCGACCGGCCGAATCTTCGGCTTAGGGGGCCAAAAAAATATGTGACAACGGTTCCTATCCCTATCCACAGAGCCAGATAAAGCCCCGTGCTTCCCATGGGAATGCTGAATTTATGATTCAGGAGCGAAGGAGCAAAATAGACCGTCACGCTCCAACAGGCCCCGCCAAACAAAAATCCGAGGACATATCTTCGAGTCTTCTTCAAGGTTTGGAGCCAAGAAGAAAAACTAAGGGCCTCCAGGTCATCCGTCCGAAAGGACATCTTCCTGACAAAAAGAAAGCTCAGCGTCCCTGTCAGGAAACAGACACCGGCCCAGAAGAAAAGAGGAAGCTGCCAGTTGAATTTCTGGGCCAGGAACCCGACAGAGACAAACGCCAGAAAAACGCCCAGGTTTCCCGACCCGCTCTGAATCCCCATGGCGAAATCGATCCCCCGGCTCGGATGCGTCCGCGAAACCCAGGCCAGACCCATGGTGTGATAGAAGCTGTCAAAAACGCGGAAGAGAAGATAAAACAGGAAAAGCGAAGCATAGCTCGACGAAAAGGGGATCAGGGCCAGAGTCAGAGATATGCCGACAAAGCTCAGGGCCAGCATGGACCTGTAATCAAAACGATGGCAGGCATGAACGACCAGGATTTGAAAAAGGAAGGTCGTGAGGAGCCCGAAGTTCGACAGGATACCGATCTGAGTATAGTCGTGGATGATAAAATGCTGGTTATAGAGAAGAGGGAAAATCATCGGCACGGCCACGGTTGCCGAATCATTGAGAGCATGAAAAAGGGAAGCAGAAACGAGCACTCGTTTTTGGAAACTCATGGACAGTAGTTTTTAATCTTAAAGCCTCCTGCTTGTCAAACGTTTTGGATGATTGAAGCATATTGCATCTCTTGCTCAAGTTGAGTAATGTAGATTCTTTCATACCCTAGATTGGAGGCAAGAGATGTCGAGATTAACGCGAAGGCATTTTCTCAAAACAGGAATGGGAATGGCAGCCGCCTCGCTGCTCGCACCCGGCAAAAATCTTATCGGTAACGGCCGGAGCGCCGGCCCCGCCGGGATGCGCGTCGTCGCCAGCGGGAACGGCATCAGGGCTACGGAAAAAGCCATGGACCTGCTGCGCCAAGGGTCCGATCCCCTGGACGCCGTCATCGCTGGAGTAAACATTGTCGAAGAAGACCCGAACGATACGTCGGTCGGATACGGAGGCCTCCCCAACGAGGAAGGCGTTGTCGAGCTTGATGCTTCCGTGATGTACGGTCCGACGCATAATTCCGGCGCTGTGGCCGCCCTAAGAAATATCAAAACTCCCTCCAAGGTCGCCAGGCTCGTCATGGAAAGGACGGACCATTGTCTTCTCGTTGGCGAGGGAGCTTTAAAATTTGCCCTGGCCCATGGTTTCAAGGAAGAGAACCTGCTCACCGACAAATCGCGAGAGACCTGGCTCCGCTGGAAGGAGACGCTCTCCGATAAAGACAACTGGTTCCCTCCCAAGTCCGCCAAACTGACCTCGGAGCTCGAGCCCTATCTTTCTTCTTATGGAACGATCAATTGCATCGCTATCGACGATAAAGGCGACTTGGCCGGAGTAACCACGACGAGCGGCTTGTCCTATAAGCTGCCGGGCCGGATCGGGGATTCGCCCATCATCGGAGCCGGCCTCTATGTCGACAACACCGTTGGCGCCGCCGGTTCAACCGGAAGAGGAGAAGCAAACCTCCTCAACTGCGGCAGTTACCAGGTTGTCCACTTCATGGCTCAGGGATTTTCTCCCGAAGAGGCCTGTCTCAAGGCCTTGGAAAGAGTCGCCCAGACGACAAAACTCCAGCCGCACCTTCTCGACGGGGAAGGGCGGCCCAATTTCGACCTGAATTTCTTCGCCCTCAATAAAAAAGGAGAATTCGGTTCAGCCCGCATGTGGAGCGGCGACCCGTATGCCGTCCATGATGGGAAGGAGAACAAACTAACGGAGGCCGCCTACCTTTTCAAAAAAAAATAAACCTTTATTGCCCTTCGAAAATGATGCCGGTATAGCCTTTTTCTAGAAGATTCCCGGCGATCATCTCAGCCGCCTGCCTCGTCCTTGCTTTAATGCGGACACGGTAGTAGATTTGCTGCGTCGTCTCAAAGGTGGTGACATAAACATCGGCAAAATTCCTCTCCAGCTCCCGTCTCAACCTGACAGCGTTTTCCTTTGAGACAAAGGCCCCCACCTGCACGGAGAACGTCTGCAAAGATGCGGGGGGCGAGATATCCTTCAGCACCTCGATCCGGACAGGGGCAGTGCCAGGACCGATCATATCCAACGCCCTGGCCGCCGCATAGGAGAGGTCGATTACTCTGTCCTTGGCAAAGGGACCGCGGTCATTGATTCGGACGGTCACAGCCCTGCTGTTCGTCAGGTTCGTTACGACCACGTATGTCCCCAGTGGAAGCGTATTATGGGCGGCGGTCAGGTCGTTCATGTCATAGATCTCTTTGCTGGAGGTGCTCTTCCCATGAAATTCCGGCCCATACCAGGAAGCTATGCCCGTTTGGACATTGCCTTCCGCTTCAGGAAAATAGTGCTGGCGAGCCCGGCATCCGCCGATGAGGGTCACCAAGGAGACAATAAAAAAAATTCTAGCACATCTCATCATCTTGTCTCATTATGCCAGGATTCCCCTGCCTAAAGCAACCAAGGGATGCAGCCTAAAATTGCCGATAGAAAATTGTTGTTATCAATAGATGAGGTTCATTTCAAAAGGCTAGCGATAATCAGGGCATCACCTAATGGGTGGCGCGGCTGGGGGGGGCCCCCCCCCGCCCGGAGCGTTTGGTGCCTCCGGAATTATTGTTTGCGTAATCAACAGAATGGGCCGCGAGGATGTCGGGGGGTGAGCCGCGACAGGACCCGTTGGCGAGTACTACCGGCAATTTTGGGTTTAAACATATTCCTGGATTCTCGCGGCGTTTTTCTTTAGAATAATCGCTTTACTTCAATAACACCATGAAAAAATTGCTCTATTTTCTGCCGGCCATCTTGTTTTACCTCCTGATTTTCAGCCTATCATCGGCAGACCTCGGGATCAGGATACGCGCTTATCACTTTGATAAGATTGCCCACGTGATCGAATTCGGAATTATGGCCCTGCTGCTCTCTTTTGGTTTTTTCAATGTCCTGAAGGCTTCCTTGACGATAAAGATTCTGGTGGCATTCTCCACCGGTCTGGCCCTCGGAATCCTGGATGAATTCCACCAGTATTACGTCCCGGGAAGGCATCGCGATGCCCTGGACGCTCTGGCCGATGCCGTGGGCATTGCCGGCGGAATCTTTCTCTATTGGTATCTCGAGAAAATAAGAAAACAGGCCGTCAAACCCTAACCGGCCTTCAACGATTCTTGGAGCCTTTTTTTAAGGAAGGCAAAAGCCTGTTTCGGCGTGGAACAGACGGTAAACAATTCCAGATCTTCCGGCGCGATCGTCCCATACTTGACCAGGACCTCGAAGTTGACGATCTTGCGCCAATATTCTTTCCCGTACAGGATGATCGCCACATCTTTCCTGGCAATCTTTCCCGTCTGAATAAGAGTCAACGTCTCGAACAGCTCATCCAGGGTTCCGAAGCCTCCCGGGAAGGCCACGACAGCCCTGGCCTTGTTGATCAGCCAGAACTTCCGGGTAAAAAAGTAGTAAAAAAGAAAAGAAAGCTCCTCTGAAATATAGCGATTTGGCAACTGCTCTTGGGGGAGAGAGATATTCATCCCGATCGATTTCCCGCCGGCCCGGGACGCGCCTCTGTTGGCGGCCTCCATGATCCCCGGCCCTCCTCCGGTGCAGATGACAAAATTCTTTCCTTTGGGCTTGAGCTTGATCGCCCAGGAGGCCAGCAGGTAGGCTAATTCTTCGGCCTCCCAATAGTATTTCAACACGGGAGACGACTTGTCTTCAGGATCGAGCCGAGAGGAGCCAAGAAAAAGCACGGTCGTATGGACCCGGTGCTTGGCCAGCCTGACCATCGGCTCGAGGATCTCACTCAGAACTCTGATCGAGCGGGCTTCCGGAGAATCCAAAAACTCAGAATTTTCATAAGCTATTTCCGCCTGATGCACTTCTTTCATAGATGTCTCTCCTCTTGGATAAAGCCACGCTCCATTCTAACGTAATCGGCTGCCTTGGGCAAGATGAGCTGGGCCCACGAGGGAGGGCGCATCAAAATCTCACTTGAAAAAGTTCCTCTTTCTCTTTTGTCCCCAAAATAAAATACGTGCGGCTCGGAAGCATTTCCAATTCCGTGATAGTCCTATGCTGATAGAAGGGGAGGGTGGCGTGGTTCGAGGGCCCCCCGCCGCCCCGAGCGTTTGATGCCCCGGTCTTTGGCTCCGGAGACACCATGATTGACCGCGAGGGCGCCGGGGGTGAACCGCGACAGGACCTGCCCCATCGCGGAAATAAGGATGCAATCTCCAGGCCCCCGTTTTTTGACTTCATTGGCTTGCTGTGTTATCTATAAGCCTCGAAAATGAGGCAAGATCATGACTGACCCTCTGGCTAAACTCAGCGCCATGACCTACCCTGGAAGGATCATCATAATCGGCCTGAATTCTGACGCGGATAAAGGTGTCGTCGTCTATGCCATCACAGGAAGGTCGCCCTCGAGCCAGGCCAGAGAGCTCAAGATCAAGGGAAATGCCGTCTGGGCGATGCCGACAGACGAGGATGTGCTTAAACAGGGAAATGTCGACCTCCTCGTTTACAGCGCTATCGCCTTCGGCCGGGGCATCGCTGTCAGCAACGGCCGGCAAACCGAGGATATCTTGAATCAGATTCAGGAGAAGGATGACCCTGGGCAAGTTCTGAGCAACGGTCTCAGTCAGTGGACCTACGAGCCTGATTCCCCGCATTTTACTCCGCGCATCAGCGGCTGCATCCTCCCCGGCGGAAAGGCCTGCCTGAGCATTATCAAAAAAGGTAAAGATTGCTCCGCCCAGAGATCATTCTTCGCCTGGTCCCTCGAACCGGGGAAAGGCAGGCTGATCGCCACCTATAACGGTAAGGAGGAGCATCCGTTGCCTTCATTCACGGGCGACCCCCTCGTTATTGAGATCAAAGAAAGATCGGCAGCGAGCCTGGCGGGAGCGGTTTATGCCGCTCTGCAACCCCGAAATTCTGAGAAAGACTACCGGGTTGCGGTCGCCTGCGTTTACTCCGAAGTAGCGCAGTTGCAGAAATACGAAGTGCATATCATCAATAAAAAGAAAAGGCAGGAAGAGCATGGATAAAATCGATAAATCTTCACGACTTCAATACTCAACTAAAATTAAGGAGGATTTCCCCGAGGTTTTTCAATTTGCCGGCCAGGAATTCCGGAAAAAAATCGCCATGCGTTACGGCGAAAACCCGGGTTATCCGGCGGCGTTCTATGTTGAGGTGGGAGCGGCCGGCCCAAATATGGCCACCATGGAAGTCCTCCAAGAGGGGACTAAGGGGCTGAGCTATATCAACGTGGGAGACATGGACCTGGGGCAGAGGTTGGCAAAAAAACTGACCGAAATTCATCCGGGAAAGCATATTTGCGCGCTGATCAAACACGAAATGCCGAGCGGTGCGGCCATCGGAGATGCGGCCGAAGAGACATTTGAAAAAGCCTGGGGATGCGATGCTCTCTCGAACTTCGGCAGCGTCGATGTATTTAACTATGAGATAACAGAGCCGTTGGCCAGCCTCCTTGTGCAAAGCCGGAGGAATATCGAGGTCGTCTATGCTCCGGACTATGCCCCTGCAGCTCTGGGAACCCTAGCCTCGAGAAAAACCCTCCGCATCGTCAAGATGGGAAGCCCCATCGGAGATGCGGCGGTGGACAGCGGCCTGGAATTCAAAAGGGTGGCCGGCGGAATTCTCCTCCAGAAACGGTTCGACTCCCGGATCCGCAGCCCCCGCGACATCGATGTCGTCTCTCGACGAAAGCCCACGGCCGAGGAGGTTGAGGCGGCCATCTTCAGCTGGATCGTCGCCTGTTTTACCAGGTCGAACGCGGTCGTCATCGGCACAAAAGACAAGGTCCACGGAATAGGCTCCGGCCAGCGGAGCCGCATTGACGCCGCAGAATGCGCGATCCGCTATTCCAGGCGCGGTTACGGACCCGAAGGCTGCGTTATGGCTTCGGATGCCTTTATGCCCTTCCCTGATGTCGTCGAACTGGCTGCCCAAAACGGAATCACAGCTATGATCTATCCTCTGGGTTCTATCCGGGACCAGGAGGTTATCGACCGGGCCAATGCCCTCAACCTGGCTATGATCATCACCCGCAAACCAGGGGAAACGGAGAGCGAGCGGAGCTTTTTGCACAGATAAAAACACGACCGGCTGATGGCGGACAATGAACCTCAAGAAATACAAGGATAAAAGAGACTTTCGCAAAACTCCCGAACCGAAAGAATCGAGAGCGAAAAAGAAAAGCAAAGGGCTGGTCTATGCCATCCAGAAACACGAAGCCTCCCATCTTCATTTCGACCTGCGCCTGGAGGAGGAAGGAGTCCTCAAGAGCTGGGCCATCCCCAAGCTTCCTCCGATGGAGGAGGGAACAAGGCGGCTGGCCGTCGAGACAGAGGATCATCCCCTCGGGTATGAGGACTTTGAGGGCATCATCCCCGAAGGAGAATACGGCGCGGGCCGGGTCGAGACCTGGGACAAGGGGACATATATCCAGCTGGAGTCAGGTCCAGCAAAAAGGGTTATTGAGGTCAGGGGCGATAAATTGAGCGGACGCTATTGCTTGATCAAGCTCAAGCCCAAAGACCCTGAGGATAAAAACTGGCTTTTCTTCAAACTCAAAAAGCCCTGATTCATCAGATGAACAGAAGGTGACGCACATGCATTTATCGATTCTCTGGCATCTTCACCAGCCGATCTACCGGAGCCCCGGAACGAATAAATATATCCTCCCTTGGGTCAACTATCATATCACCAAGAACTATTATCAGATGGCGCTCATCGCGGAGGAGATGGAATTTCCCTGCACCTTTAATCTCGTGCCCTGCCTTCTCGAGCAGATGGAAGAATACAGTCAGGGCAAAGCCAGGGATATCCTTCAAGCGGCTCTCGAGCGGGACCCGGAAAAACTGACCTTGGCTCAGGTCATGCGCCTGGCCACGTTCTTGCCTAAAGGAGCTCAAGAGAAAGATAAGTCCAAGCTCCAGCTTCACGCGCTCCAGTCTTTCTTTTCTCCTCTCTTAGATACCAAAAAAGAAAAAGATGCGCTTCTCGAACTACAAAAAAAAGTCCACAAGCGGGTCATTCCTCACTACCAAAAACTCCGAGAGGCGGGCAGGATCGAGCTGACGACATCTGCCTACTATCATCCTCTTCTTCCCCTTCTGTTTAACGTCCGGGTCGGCGGAGAAGAGAAAATGCCTTCGCGTCCATTTGCCCATCCTGAAGATGGAGAAGCTCAGATCGAAAGGGGCAGAGAATATTTCAAGCGCATTTTTGGGGATGCCCCGCGAGGCTTCTGGCCTTCAGAGGGCGGCATCAGCCAGGACGTAGCGCGCTCCGTCTCAACAAAAGGTTATGACTTCGCTGTAACAGACGAAAATATCCTCTGGAAAAGCCTGGACAAGGCCCCTGACCCGAACCTTCTTTATCGGCCGCACGCTTGTCAAGGTCTGACCATTTTCTTTCGCGACCGGGAGCTCTCCGACCTTCTCAGTTTCGAATACTGGAAGTGGGACGAAAAAGAAGCCGTAGCGCATTTCCTGGCCCAGCTCGAGAAAAGGCGACAATTGTCCTCGGAGGATGAGGCGATCTGTGTCGTCGCCCTGGACGGGGAAAATCCCTGGGCAGGATACAAATCGAACGGCGTCCCCTTCCTTCGGGAATTCTACGGCCAGCTCAAAAAACGGGAGGGGATCCATCCGGTCTTCTTCCAAGACTATCTTGCGGTCCATAAGCCTAAAACGGAAATCAGTCTGGTTCCCGGAACCTGGATGGGCAACTTTTCCAAGTGGCTCGGGTCGCCGGCGAAGAATGCCGGCTGGGATAAACTCTCCCTGGCGAGAGAACTCTGCGGCCCGAAGGAAGAGATTTTCATAGCCGAGGGCTCGGACTGGTTCTGGTGGTTCGGAGAAGAGAACACGACCGAGTTCGAATCTCTCTTCAAGAGTTATCTCAGAAAAGCCTACGATAGGGAGGGGAAAAAAATCGTCGATGAATAAGCTCATTTTCCTGTTTGCCGTTCATAATCACCAGCCTGTGGGAAATTTCGGGTTCGTCTTCAAGAAGGCCTTCCAGGACTGCTATCTGCCTTTCCTTCAGGGCATGGCCAGACATCCGTCCATCAAATTCACTCTGCATTTCTCCGGTCCGCTCTGGGAGCATATGGAGGCCAAAGAGAAGGAGTGCTGGGATACTGTTAAGGAGTTGGCCAGCCGCCGTCAGGTTGAGCTCTTGAGTGGAGGCTTTTATGAGCCGATTCTTTCGATCATTCCCGAGGAGGACCGTCTTGGACAGGTCCGGATGATGAACCACTTTTTGCTCGAGAATTTCAAGACCAAAGCCCGCGGTCTCTGGCTCACAGAAAGAGTCTGGGAGCCGCAGCTCCCGAAAACATTGGCTCAAGCAGGTATCGAATATACCCTCCTCGATGAAGAGCACTTTCACTACGCCGGCGTTAAGAATATCTTCGCCCCCTACATCACCGAAGAGCAGGGAAAGCCCCTCGTGCTTTTTCCGGTCAACAAAAAGCTGCGCTACATGATCCCGTTCTCTAAGGTCGAGGAGATTCAGCCGTATTTCCAGGAAATTGAGGCGGAGAACGGCGTCGCCATTCTCGGGGATGACGGCGAGAAATTCGGCCTTTGGCCTGGGACGCACCGTTGGGTTTACGAAGAAGGCTGGTTGGAAAATTTTCTGGCCTTTTTGGAAAAAGAAGGGGTCCGAACTCTGACCTATTCGGAATATCTGGATACACACCCCAAGTTTGGCAGGGTGTACCTGCCGCCGGCATCCTACGAGGAGATGATGGAATGGATCCTCGAGCCCGAAGATTATGCACGTTTCAAGAAGCTCAAGACGGACACCCCCGCCGAGGCCAGGAGATTTCTCCGGGGAGGCTTTTTTCGCGAGTTCTTCTTAAAATATCCTGAAAGCAATCACCTTCATAAAAAAATGCTTCTTATTTCAAAAGAGGTCAACAGCCGCATGAACGGGGCGGCCGCTAAAGAGCTTTACCAGGGGCAATGTAACGACCCCTATTGGCACGGCGTTTTTGGAGGGCTTTACCTCCCTCATCTCCGAGAAGCAGCCTACCGGCACCTTCTCGAGGCCGAGAAAATGATGCCGCTTCGGCAAACCTGGGAAAGGTTGGACTATGACTTCGATGGCAGGGAGGAGCTCATTTATCGGGGCAACGTGTTCCATCTGCTTCTCAAACCCTCCTACGGCGGGAGCCTGGTGGAACTGGATTATCGCGCTCTTTCCCGAAACCTGTCCGATGTCCTGTCCCGCCGGGAGGAATCCTACCATCGCCAAAAGGAACCAGACCACGAGGAAGGGAAAAGCATCCACGATCTGGTCAAGCGCCTGCCTCCCGAGGCGGCTTCTCTTCTAAGATATGACTGGCACCTCCGCTATTCGCTCCTTGACCACTTCCTCCATCCCCAGACCACCCCAGAAGCTTTCCGGCGAATCGAGTTCGGCGAGCAGGGAGACTTTATCAATCAGGAGTATGAATTCGACCTCAAAGATAAAAAAGTCCTCCTGCAAAGGCATGGCCACGTTTGGATCAATAGAGAAAGGACGCCGATGAGAGTGGCGAAAGAGATCGTCCCCGAATCCGGGTTGGTCACCATAGCCTACGAAATCGAGAATCGGAGCGAGAAGGAAATATCTTTGTTCTTCGGCTGCGAATGGAATTTCTATCTCCTTCCCCAAGAATGGGAGATTAAGAAAGACGGCCTCCTCCTGCTCGGCCGGCGGCTGTCTCTGGAATTTTCTCCGTCTCCCGCAATGTGGCACTTTCCTCTTGAAACGCTCTCCCAATCAGAGGAGGGTTATGATATAATCGAGCAAGGTATGTGCTTCCTGCCTCACTGGAAATTCAGCCTGGGCGGCGGGAAAAAATTTTCTTTGGTCATAAACTTGAGAGAACAAAATGTCCGCTAAATATTTTTCTTTGGTCCTGCACAGCCACATTCCTTATGTCCTGGCCCATGGGAGCTGGCCGCACGGGATGGACTGGCTTTTCGAGGCGGCAGCAGAGAGCTATCTTCCCCTTCTCGACGTCTTTTATCGCCTCAGGAACGAAGGGATCTCCGCGAACGTCAACGTCTCTTTCACGCCTGTCCTCATGGAGCAGCTGAAGAACGCGAGTTTTGCCTCGGGCTTTAAAGAGTATTTGAGGATGAAGATAGGTATCGCCCAAAAGGACCGGGCCCAGTGCGAAAAAACGGGTAACACAGCCCTTCTTGACCTCACGTCTTTCTGGCAAACCTGGTATGAGGGACTCCTCCGAAATTTCACGGAAACCTACAAGGAAGACATCATCTCGGCATACGGCCGCCTCCAGGATGAGGGCAAGATCGAAATCATGACTTCAGCCGCAACCCATGCCTATTTTCCGCTTCTCTCCCAGGATGAGAGCATCCGCTCCCAAGTCCGCCAGGGCCGAATGACTTACCAGCAATATTTTGGGCGGGAACCGAAGGGATTTTGGCTTCCGGAATGTGCCTACAGGCCGGGATATCTTTGGAAAGCGCCGCTGGGAAGGAGGAAGCCCAGCCAACGTTTGGGCGTCGATGAGATCCTGGGACAAGAAGGGCTGGGATGCTTTTTTGTGGACACCCATCTCCTCCGGGGAGGGGAGGCCAAAGGAGTCTATCTGGACCGTTTCCCTGCTCTAAAACTCCTTTGGGAAAAATATAAAAAGGAATATCATCCGGCTCAAGAATCTGCGAAAACCCCTTATATGGCCTATCTGGCGCACCCCTCGAAGGTCCCTTTCCTGGTGAGGGACGAGCAATCAGGAACCCAGGTCTGGAGCGGGAAGACGGGCTATCCGGGCGACGGCTGGTACCTCGAGTTCCATAAAAAGCATTTTCCCGGCGGGATGAGATACTGGAGAATCACATCAAGCGACGCCGACCTGGGAGACAAGCAGCCCTATAATCCGGAGAAAACCAGAGAAAGGCTCGAGGAAAACTCCAATCACTTCGTCGACTCTCTCCAGGAAAGCCTGGGAGGCCAAAAAGAGGGAGTTGTAGTCGCTTTGTATGATACCGAGCTCTTCGGCCATTGGTGGTTCGAAGGACCGGAATGGCTGTATCTTGTCCTGAAGAAATTGCAGCAGACCCAGGTGAAGCCTCAAACAGCGAGCCACTGCCTGGAAACCCTGCATCCCCATGCCCTGATCTCCCTTCCCGAGGGCTCCTGGGGCAAGGGAGGATTCCATTGGATCTGGCTTAACGACGACACCTCTTGGATCTGGGAAAAGATTTATCGGATTGAGGAAGAAGCGAAAAAACTAAAACAGCTTCCTCTGTCCAATAAGAGCAGGCTCCTCAGGCAATTCGTCCGGGAGAAGTTTCTCCTGGAAAGCTCAGATTGGCCTTTCCTAATCTCCACCTGGACCGCCCGGGATTACTCCGAAAACAGGGCAGCCGAGCATTTTGAGAGGGCGAGAACTCTCGTCGAATGGCTGCGGAGAAAGGAATCCCCTAACCCGGATGAGCAGAAGCTCCTTGAAACGTGGGAAGAGGAAGACAAAATTTTTGAAAAGGTCGTGGGTCTCGATGGAGACATCATCTGAAAAAATCCTGGTCATGATCCTTTGCGGAGGAAGAGGGGAGAGGCTCTACCCTTTGACGCGGGACCGGGCCAAACCGTCGGTCCCGTTTTTGGGCGGCCACCGGATCATTGATTTCAGCCTTTCGAATTCCTTGAACTCCGGTCTCCGCAGGATCGCTCTGCTGACACAGTACAAATCCCTGTCCCTGGAAAGACACATCCTGCATGGCTGGAACATCTTTCATTCCGAAAGCGGCGGCTACATCATCTCCCTTCCGGCCCAGGGAAGGGTAGGCGACCACTGGTATGAAGGGACGGCCGATGCGGTTTTCCAAAATATCTATACGATCCAGCAGGAGAATCCTGATGCCATCCTGGTGCTGTCCGGCGATCATGTTTACCGTGCCGATTACAGAAAAATCGTCCAATATTATCAGGAAAGGAAGGCCGAAGCCGTCATTCTCGCGAAGACCGTGAGCCGCGCCGAAGCCGGCCGGTTTGGCGTCGTCGCAGTGGACAGGGAACAAAGAATTGTTAAATTCTTGGAAAAGCCGGACAACCCTCCGGGTTTACCCTGGGATAAAAAAAGCTCTCTCATTTCCATGGGAGTTTACCTCTTCCGCACTCCCGCCCTGGTCAAAGCAGTGCTCCAAGATGCCAAGGACTCCCAGAGCAGTCACGACTTCGGCAAGGATATTATCCCCCGGATGATTCAGAAGGCCCGCGTTTACGCTTATCTCTTTGACGGCTACTGGGAAGACATTGGAACAATCGATGCCTATTGGAAGGCCAATATGGCTTTTCTCTCTCCCCAGCCGCCCTTCTCCCTTGATCAAAGCGCCTGGCCCGTCAGGACCTTCAAGGCTGCTTACGGTCCCTCTTATTTTCACGAGGCCGCCATCAAAACGTCCATTATCTGCGCAGGCTGCCGCATCCAGGGCGGGACCCTCCGGCATTCGATCATTTCTCCCGGTGTCAAGATTGCCGCCAAGGCTCTGGTGCAGGATTCGATCATTTTTGAAGGAGCGCAAATCGGCCGGGGCGCCAGGTTGCGCCGGGTGATCGTCGATAAGTTCGCCAAGATACCGGACAATTTCGAGATCGGCTATGAACAAAAGAAAGACTGCAAAAATTTCATGATCAGCGAGGAAGGAATAAGGGTGGTCCCGAAAAACTGGAGACACGAATGATCGAAAGGCATAATCTTTTTCTGCATGAGTTTTCTCCGGGGACGCCCAAGGAACTCCAGCTTTTTTCTATCATCGCTCAGAGCTTCTTTCAACCCTTCTCACTCGTTGACAACCTTCTTGTGATTCTGACCGCCCTGACAGCGGGGTCGGGCCTTGGGTTCAATAGAGCCATGCTTTTTCTGGCTAACGGGGACAAACTGAGAGGGGAGTTCTGGCTGGGACCGGCTTCCGTCGCCGAGGCCGATTCGATCTGGCGCGTTCTCTCCACACCCGGCATAGGCTATCTTGAGATCATTGAACACAACCGGTCTTTGTTAACGGGCGACGCCGACAGCCTGACCAAGCGGCTGAAAAAAATCTCTTACAACCTGCATCAAGAAAATGCTCTCATTCCCGCTGCGGCCACCTCTTCCCAGGAGATCATCCTGGTCAAGGATGCCTGGAAGGAGCCCCTGGTGGACAGGCGGTTCCAGGAAATCATCAGCGTCGAGGAGTTCCTCTGCATTCCTCTTCTCGCCCAAAAAGAAGTCTTGGGCGAGATCATCCTGGATAATGCCATCACCAGGCAGCCCATTGAGAGCCGGGATATCGAGTTAGCCTCGATCTGCGGCCTGTTCGCCGGAAACTATATTTATACGTCTAACCTGCAAAAGAGGATTGTGGACATGAAGAGGGTGGCGGCCATGGGAGAGATGGCCATGTACGTTACCCACCAACTGAGAAACCCTTTGGTCACAATCGGCGGGTTTGCCGACCAGCTCCTCGACTCAAAAACGAGCGAAAAAAAGAAAAAAAGAAATCTCCAGATCATCCGGAGTGAAATCCGCAGGCTGGAAAAGATTCTGCTCCGGCTGACCCAGTTCCTCCGCATAGATATCAAGGAGAAAGTTTCGGTCGACATTCGTGAGATGTTCAAGCTTGTTGTCAATGCGGTCAAAGCGCAGGCCATCCAGGCAAAAGTTACGATAACGACAGAAATCGAGACAGGCCTGAACATCATTTTCTGCGATCCCATCCACATGGGAGAAGCACTGAGGAATGTGGTCGACAATGCCCTTGATGCTCTCCCCGATGGGGGAGAAATCTATCTCCGCGCTTATCGAGAAAACGAGGACTGGGCGGTCATCTCTGTCCAAGATACGGGCAAGGGAATACCGGATTCCATCAAGGCCAAGATCTTTGAAACCTTTGCTTCGACAAAAGAAAAAGGCATGGGGCTCGGCCTAGCCTATGTCAAGAGAGTGATAGACGCCTGCGGCGGGAAGATCGAAGTCGAGAGCAAAGAGGACAGGGGAACGACTTTCAAGCTCCATTTTAAAACAGGAGAAGGGGGAGGTCAGAAATGAAGAAAAAATTGCTTGTTGTCGAGGACGAAAAAAACCTGTGTGTTCTGTATAAGGAAGAATTGACCAAGGAAGGATACAACGTGACCACAGTAATGGATGCTGATACAGCGCTCGGATTGATCAAAAAGCAAAAGTTCGACCTCATCATCACAGATATCAGGATGCCGGTCAAGAACGGCATCGACCTTATTACCCAGATCATGGCCCTGCGCAAAGACATTCCCATCATCATCAACACAGCCTACCAAAGTTATAAGCATGATTTCATGACCTGGGCGGCAGATGCTTATATCGTTAAGTCCGCGTCGCTGGAAGAACTCAAATCCAAGATCAAGGAGCTGGTCGGTTAAAGCCCATGTCAGAGCTTCGAAAAGATATCGTCAGCGGACGTTGGGTCATTCTGGCCTCGGAGCGGAGCAAGAGACCGGATGACTTCCGGCCCGCACAGCCGGAAAAAAAAGAGGCGGTGCCGGGATTCTGCCCCTTCTGCGAAGGGAATGAATCGAAAACGCCGCCAGAAGTCTTTGCCCGGCGAAGAAAAGGAACACGCAAAGACAAACCCGGGTGGTGGGTCAGGGTCGTCCCCAACAAGTTTCCCGCTCTGACCAGGGGGATACCTCCCGTCCGGCATGACGAAGGCATCTTTCAGTGGATGGACGGGACGGGCGTGCACGAAGTGATCATCGAAACTCCCGCCCACGACAAAGAGCTTTTCGACCTGCCGCTTTATCACATCCAAGGCGTACTGGAGACGTATAAGGACAGGATCATCAGCATCGAAAGGGAGTCCCAGTACATGTACGTCCATGTCTTCAAAAACAAGGGGCCGGAGGCGGGCGCATCCCTCAGCCACCCGCATTCCCAGCTCGTGGCGACGCCGATCATCCCCAAGGGTGTCAACGAAGAGCTGTACAACAGTGAGAGGCTTCACCGTCAATTCGGCGAATGCATCTTTTGCCGGATCATCCGCGATGAAAACATAATCGCGGAGCGCCTGGTCCTCAGGAACGACCATTTCTGTGTCGTCACGCCCTTTGCGCCCCGCTTCCCCTTTGAGATGCGGGTGTATCCTCTCCGCCACTCCCCCTGGTACACGACTTTGAGCAAGACAGAAATAGAGGTTTTGGCCAAGACTCTGCGAATCGTCCTGGGCAAGCTCAAAAATGTCCTTTCTGACCCGCCGTTCAACTATTTTATCCACCAAGCCCCCAATCCCAACCTTCCCCATGAAGCCTGGGTCAATTTGGAGAAGAGCTATCATTGGCATTTGGAGATCATCCCGGTGCTGACTCGCGTCGCCGGGTTTGAATGGGGCACTGGATTCCACATCAACCCTGTTACTCCGGAATCGGCAGCCGGTTTTCTCAGGGGATAGCTCGGGGTCTGGGCTCGAGGGCACACGAATTTGCTCCCGGCGAGGCAAATTCGCTCGGGTCCTCAGCTTCGCTCTTCTCTCCTTTCGGTCGAGAAACCATGCCCGCTCCGCTTCCGGACGGCCCTCTGCGCCCACACCCCTCGCTCTGGCATCTTAGGCAGGGATTATCGCCACTCTATCCATAGTTCCGCATAAGCTGCACGACCTCTTCCTTCAGGGGGTCGTGCTAAAGTGATTTGTCTTCGGGAAATTAGGAAGAGGATATTTTCTGGTAGAGACGGAGATATTCACGGGCTGACCTGTCCCAGGAAAAATCGCAGGACATGGCTTTAGTGAGAAGTGACTGCCATCTCTCTTTCTGCCGGTACACAGACACGGCTTTGCTGAGAGAGGTCAGCAGGGCAGAGGCAGAATATTCCTGGAACTTAAACCCGTTTCCCGTGTTCCTTTCCGGGTCGTACTCCTGAATCGTGTTCTCTAATCCGCCGGTTGCCCTGACCACAGGCACGGTGCCGTACCGAAGGCTGTACATCTGGGTCAGGCCGCAGGGTTCATAGCGGGAGGGAATGAGAAAGATGTCGCTCCCGGCATAGATCTTGTGAGACAGGGCCTCATCAAAGGCGATGCGCAGGCCAAAAGACTGAGGGTATTTTTTTTGGGCCGAACGGAGGGCGTCCTGAAAAACTTCCTCCCCGGTGCCCAGGACGACGAGATGTACACCCAGCTTGAACAAGCCGTCAAGAGCGTCACAAAGAATATCGAACCCTTTCTGTCCGGCCAGCCGCGAGACCATGCCCACGACAGGGACCTCCTCTTTGGAGCGCGGAAGAGAGAAAGACCTGAGCAGGTCCGCTTTGCAATCGTATTTGCCTCCCGGACGGGACGGGTCGAATTTTCTGATGATGAACCTATCCGTCGCCGGATTCCAGTCCGAATAATCGACTCCGTTCAAGATCCCGAAAAGAGACCCACGGCGCTTTCTCAAGAGCCCGTCCAGGCGCTGGCCAAATTCAGGCGTCTGGATTTCCTGACTGTAACGCGGGCTGACCGTATTGACCGCTGTGGAGTAGAGGATTCCCGCCTTGAGATAGTTGACCTTGCCGTAGAATTCCAGGTCTTCCATGTTAAAGAGAGACTCGGGCAGGCCGACCCGGCCGAGGATTTCCTTCTCGAACAAGCCCTGGTAGGCCAGGTTATGGATGGTGAAGAGAGAATGCGTGTCGGCGAAAAACGGGTCTTTGGGGCAAACATGTTTGAGATATGCCGGGGCGACGGCAGACTGCCAGTCGTGCCCATGAATGACATCGGGCCGAAAATTCAATAATCTTAAGGTCTCCAGTGCTGCCCAAGAAAAAAAAGCAAACCGCTCTCCGTTGTCGGGATAATCCCCCTTCGGGGTTCCGTAAAGATAATCGCGGTCGAAATATTCATCCTTCTCCACAAAAACAAACGAAAGAGCGCCTTCCTTATGTTCCCAGAGGGAACAATGCTCTTGTTTCCCGTCCCAGGCCAATTCCGGGCTCGCGCCGACCTTTCGGAGGGACAAGTTCTTCTTTTTCGTTTCGCGATAGAAGGGCATGAAGACAATGACCTCAAGACCGAGTTTGCTCAAGAACTTGGGCAGAGCTCCGGCAACATCAGCTAGACCGCCCGTCTTGGCGAACGGAGCAACTTCAGAAGCAAGCATGGCAATTTTCATGCGGCGGATTATACCACAAGCCTCCCCGCCCGTCATCATCAGATGCTTGCCAAAATGGCCCTGGAGAAATATGATAATTGTCCGATGCAGAAAGTCCTTGCCGCCATCCTTGAAAAAGACGGCAAGTTTCTAATCGCCCGGCGCAAAAAAGGGGATCGTTTCGAAGGCCTCTGGGAATTTCCCGGTGGAAAGCTGGAGCCGGGGGAGACTCCCGAGGAAGGACTTAAAAGGGAGCTTCGCGAAGAATTCAGCATCGAGGCCAGCGTGGAAGATCTTCTCTGTTCCGTCCGTTGCACCTCCCCGGCTTATTCGCTCGAGCTCCTGGCTTATAAAGTGAATCATGTTGCCGGCCGATTCAGGCTTCATGAGCACGACGATATCCGCTGGGTACCACTCGAAGAGACGAGACGATATCCCCTGGCCGGGCCCGATGTTGCCATCGTCCGCAAGCTCAAGAAACGGGCCACCCGGAAAAAAGAATGATAGACCCGGCTGTTATCCTCAAGAAAAACAAAGACAAGCCCATCCGCAACCGGCATCACTGGATTTTTTCGGGCGCGGTCAAGAGCCTGCCCGCCTTTGAAGACGGCGCTATTCTGCCCGTGCGAAGCGAGGACGGCGAATTATTGGGTCGGGCCTACTTTAACAGGAAGAGTTCCATCATCGGCCGGATGCTGAGCTTTGACGAAACGCCCCCTCTTGAGGCCGTGGAGAAGAATGTGGACGACGCGCTGGCGTTGCGAAAAGCCCTCCTCGCTGAAATGACGAATGCCTGCCGGCTCATCAACGGAGAAGGGGATAACCTGCCCGGTCTGATCGTCGACAGCTACAATGATGTCCTGGTTATTCAAATCACGACCCTGGGTATGGAAAAGCTCAAGCCTTTTATCCTGGACGTGCTCATCCGGAAAATATCGCCGCGCTCGATCTATGAGAGGTCGAACCTCCCGACCCGTCGCGAAGAAGGCCTTTCCGATTTCGAGGGCCACCTCTTTGGAACCAGGCCGGAACATGTGGAAATCCAGGAAGAGGGACTTCGCTTCCTCGTCGAAATCCAGGGCTCTCAGAAAACGGGTTTCTTCCTTGACCTCAGGGACATGCGCCGCCTGGTCCGGTCGCTGGCCAGGGGACGAACCGTCCTGAACTGTTTCTGCTACACCGGAGCTTTTTCGGTCGCTGCCTTGGCCGGCGGCGCAGCCAGAGTCGATTCGATCGATTCCTCGGAACGGGCCGTTGAACTGGCCAAGCAGAATTTCGTCCTCAACAGTTTTTCGGAAGAGTCCAACGCTTTTGTTGTCGAGGATGTCTTCACGTTTTTGCGCCGGAAAGACCTGCCGTATGATTTCATCATCCTCGACCCTCCGGCCTTCGCCAAGAAAAAAGCGGATGTGGTCCAGGCCTGCCGGGGCTACAAAGACATCAACAGACTGGCCATGCAAAAGATTTTGCCCGGGGGCCTGCTGCTCACATTTTCCTGCTCCTATTTTGTGGACGAGGCTCTCTTTCAGAAGGTCATTTTTCAGGCTGCGGTTGAGGCCGGCCGCAAGGTCCGGCTCATTCAAAGGCACCATCTCGCTTATGATCATCCGATCAATATCTATCATCCGGAGAGCGAGTACCTGAAAAGCCTAGTTCTTTTTATTGAATGACCGACAGGGCGAGTTTTGCTAGTATCAGTTGCCTTTTATTAGGGGAAAAGCTTTTCAAGAAAGGAGCCGGGAAAAATGGACCCAATCGCTGAGCTGAAAAAGCCTTTCCGCGTCAGCGTCCTCATCAGCGGGGCCGCCGCCGCAACTCTCTTCATCTACGCAGTTATCGTCGAAATCATCAAGTCTTTCTTGAGTCCTTACGACGGCCTTGTCCACGCTTCACATCTCCAAGGCCAGCGTTATCTTCTCTATGGGACGGCCATCCTTGTTGTCATCTTGATCCGAGTCCTTGGCCGGACCTTGACCAAGAAAAAAAGCGGGGAGATCCTCCCCGTCTTCATCCAGAAATTGAGCCGGGCAGCTATCATCATTTCCGTCCTCGCTGAATCGCCCGCGCTCCTCGGGTTTGTTTTCTTTCTCCTCACCGGCGGGTCCAGGGATTTTTACTATCTCCTTTTTGTTTCGCTCTTTCTTGAGTTCATGTATTTCCCCAGGATTAGGGTCTGGGAGGAGATGATCAGAAACGCCTATCAGCAGACACAGATTGAAGGGAGCTAGAACGGAGCTCATTTCGGCCTTAGCAACCTTTTGCGTCCCGTCTTCGTCTAATAGAAATGAAGTTAAAATGACGGAGGATGACATGCATCAAAAAAAGCTCGTCTTGCTCGCTCTCATCATTCTTTTTTCTCTGTTTTTCTTTTTCACTTCTCTTCAGGCTGATGAAAATAAGGAAGAGTTCAGTAAGGTCGTGCCGCTCAGCGCCAAGGGGACCTTCAGCCTCGACAATGTCAACGGGTCGGTGACGGTCACGACCTGGACCGAGGGAAAAGTCGAAATCAAGGCCGTAAAGTCCACCAGCAAGGACGCCCAGAACCTGGCCAAGGTGAAAATCGAGGTGGAGTCGACCGCCGATTCCGTCTCTGTCAAGACAGTTTACCCGCAGCATAACAATACCGGAGTCAGCGTAACCTATGATGTCAGGGTTCCTGAAGGAGTCAATTTAGACAAGGTCAGCACAGTCAACGGAAAGGTCTCGGTCACCGGGCCATTCGGAAGAGTAGCCGCCGAGACTGTCAACGGCAACGTTTTCGCGGAAAAGGCCTCCGGCGAGTTGTCCTTCTCCACAACCAACGGAGATATCGAAGGCCTCAACATCAAGGGCATGTTAGAATCCAGGACGGTCAACGGCAGCATCAAGCTCTCGGTCAGCACGCTCGAAAATGGGATCAAGGCGGAGACGGTCAACGGCAGCGTCACCTTGCAGCTCAGCGCAGCCCAGGAACTCAATGCCGATTTAAAAGCTGAAACGGTCAATGGCAGCATCTCTTTGGATTTTCCTGTAACCCTCCAGGGATTGAGCAAAACAAAGCACACCCTCGAAGGTAAGTTCGGAAAGGGCGGGCCCGAGATCTCCCTCAATACAGTCAACGGCTCCATCCATCTGATTAAATAGAAGCCTTTATCGTCTAAAAATCCGAGGACGGGCACGGCCTGGAAAATTGGGGGACCTTTCTCCATTTTTTTCCCCCGCAAACCGCAAAAGCGATGGAAGCATCTCTGATTATGTGAGAGCGGGGCTTT
>CAZOKP010000016.1:12818-39323 GCA_964580435.1 uncultured Eubacteriales bacterium | reverse complement strand
CGGGTCCTGTCGCGGTTTACCCCCGGCGCCCTCGCCGTCAATCATGGTGTTTCCAGAGCCAAAGACCGGGGCATCAAACGCTCGGGGCGGCGGGGGCCCCCCGAACCACGCCACCCTCCCCTTCTATCAGCATAGGACGATCACGGAATTGGAAATGCTTCCATCGGCGATTCTTGCGCCGCCTGATCCGATGATGTAAGATGAGCTTTAATTGAGAGGACGTAAGTATTGCCGTTCGCTGCTACAAGGGAGAAGAGTGTTTCGTGCCACCCCTCTTCCCCTCGCTGGATAGGGTCAGATGAGGCTGGTCTGTAAAAATAATTTACTGCTGCTGACATTTTTGTCCGGAACGGCAGGACCGGTTGGCGGCCTAAATAGCTGAAAGAATTGATAAAAAAAGAACGCCGTTGCGGCTTTATCTTTGGTACAAATTTTGCTTTATCCTGAGGATAGATGATCAACCGCCATGAGCTGGACTCCTAAAATAAAGTCACGCCTCTTTCTTGTTCTTTTCCTTGGTTTCATGATGTTCGGAAACAGCGCGCTCTACCCGGAGGGGGAAGCCACGAGTTTCAGGCTCGGCAACGGACTCAGAGTCTGTCTTGTAGAAAAAAACAACATTCCTTTGTGGAATGCAGTGGTCGCCGTCAACCTGGGCTCGAAGGATGAGACGGCGGAAACGAGCGGCCTGACTCATATTTTAGAGCACTATATACTTTTCCGGGGAACAGAGCTCCGATCTGGAAGCGAGGTCAGCCGGGATATCAGGCGCCATGGCGCCTATTTCAATGCCCACACGGGCGAAGACCTGTCTTTTTTCGAGATCTCAGTCCCCGCTCAGGACGCCGCCTTTGCCCTGCGTAACCAGAGGGAGATACTTTTCAACCTCAAGCTTGACCAGGCGGCCCTCGACCAGGAAAAAGAGATCATTCTTGAAGAAATGAGTCATTGGGAAGATGACCCCAAACGATATGCCTTGTCCCTGGCCTATCAGAATCTTTTTAAAGGACATCCCTACGAGAATCCCATCTATGGAACGAAAGAGGTTATCCAGGGCATCACCGTGGAAAAAGTGGAGCAATTTTACAGGCGCTTTTTTACCCCTTCCAACTGTTCGCTGGCCGTCGTCGGTGATTTTGACTTGAAGGAAATGGAAGGACAGGTCAGGACAGTTTTCGGAGAGATTACGGGCGAAACCCTGGAAAAGCCGGCCTACAGCCAGGCCAGGCCTCTGGGAAAAAACGTGGAGCTCACCGTGGAAATGGACGTCAAAAAGGCGTACCTGGTCATCGGCGCTCTTGCCCCTGACTACAGCAATCCTGATCAGTATCCAGTCGACGTCCTTACTGAAATTTTGGGACGGAGCATCAACCCGATGCTCTATTCCGCGCTCAGCGGAGACCGAAGGCTGGTTGAAACCGTCAATATGGCTTATTATGCCCACAAGTATGGAGGTGCGGCCGTCGTCTATCTCACGCTGGATCCCAAGAATCTCGAGGCGGCCAAGCGCGAGGCGATGGATTTTCTGCGGAAGGCGAAGAACCAGAACTATTCGCCGGGAGATTTTTTCGGCGAAGAAAAGCTCTATGCTTTCGATTTCCTGGGAGGAGCCAAGAATCAGATCCGCTACAACGCTTACCGGGCCCAGGAAAGAGGCCTGCTTGTGGCCGGCTCCTTGGCCAGTTTTATGCTCTTGAAAGAAGGGCCGGAGGAAATACCCTACCTGGAAAATATCGACAAGGTGAGTTCCTCCGACCTCAGAGAGGCGGCCAGAAAATATTTCAGCAAAAGCGAGTACGTCTTTATCTCGATCATCCCAAAAAAGAAAAGCTAACAATTGCCCATGGGAAAGGTCCGATTCTTTCAAAAAAACAGCGGCCTGTGTTGTGCGGCCATCGTCTCGCTCATATCGGCTTGGGCCGCACGACCCGACCCGTCTTGGGCGCTGGCCGCTCAGAAAAAGGTTTTGGAGAGCGGCCTGACCGTGATTCAGGAAAGGGATACTTCGTCAGCGACGACGTTCCTCGAGATTATCATAAAAGGCGGGAAAAGAGTGGAGCCTCCGGGAAAAACGGGTCTGGCCTTTCTCACGTCCCGGCTGGCCGTGGAAATACCGGATACGAACAAAGTCCAGGAATTGATCCGTTTGGCCTCACGCATTTCTGTGGCTTCCCGGGGCGATTATGCGCTGATCACCATAGAATGTCTTTCCTCCAATGCCGAGGCGACAATCAAAATCATTTCCAAGCTCATCCTCGACCCGCTGTTTTCCGGGCTGAGACTGGATGCCGTGAAAAAATACGAGCAGCATCAGAGCAAGATTGAACAGGACGATTCGGCCGTCGTCGGTCACCTGGCCAATTTGCACGCTTTTTTCTCCAACACGGGATATGAAGGATCCATCTATGGGGATGAAAAGAGTCTTGAGGCGATCAAAGGCAAGGACGTCAAGGATTTTTATAAAACATATTTTGTCGCCTCAAATATAATTTTCTCCTGGTGTTCCGACCTGCAGGAAGATGCGGTATTGCAGATGGTCGAAAAGTATTTTGCCGCGATTCCCCGGGGAAACCCGGTTGTCTTTGGGCCGCTGAGCTTGGCCTCCCCGGAAGAAAAAAAAGGGTTCATAGAAAGAGACACAAAACAGACCTTCGTTTCCCTGGCTTTTCCTGTTCCCAGGATTTCCCCTCGATCTTATGCCCTATCTTACCTTCTCGAGACTCTTTTGGGCAGAGGTCCGGGCTCTCTTCTATGGCCTCTCCGGTCAGAAGAACGGCTGGCCTACAATGTGAATTGCCGGCTGACACAAATGCAGGAAGGAGGGTTCCTGGAGGCCTATCTGGAAACGGATAACAAGAAAAGGGACATCGCCCTTGAAGCCTTGAAGCGCGCGCTGACAGGGCTTTTTGAGAAAGGCACCACCTCCGAAGAGCTCGAGGTTACGAAAACAATGGCCAAGGCAAATTTCTTGAGAACCAACGAGCCGAAATCTATGAGAGCGACGACGCTGGGCTCATTCGAGGCGCTGGGGCTTGGTTTTGGCTATTTCACTGAATTGATCTCTCTCTTGGACAGCCTCACCCTTGAAGAGGTCAATGCCTTCATCAAGGAAGTCTTTGCTCCAGAAAAGGCTTTTGAGCTTGTGGTCGGGCCGAAGAAAGACAGTCCTTGAGTCCGGGGCTATTCTTCCTGGTTTTTTTGGGCCAGTTCTTTAGGCAAGAGCCCCGTGTACTCAACGACGAGCGCGATCTCATTTCTGTTTCCAGCCAGGCTGGCCAGGATTTCAGTTTGAGGCGTCTGCCAACGGGAGCTCAACTCCAGATGGCCGAGACGTATGGCTTCACCCCAGGTGGAGAAATCGTCCTTGTAGGTTGAATCCCGCCAGTTCATATTCTCCTCGAGGGGTTTACCGAATTTTTGAATCAGGGCTTCCTTGATGACCTCATAATCTTCCAGGCAGGCATTTTTGTCCAAAGAACTGTTCAGGAACGAAAATTTCGTCCGGACGAGCTTGTTCGCCGTGAACATATACTCGATAGTGCAGTCCATGTTGATGACCTTTTGCTGGTATCTCATAATATCCAGGCTCTTGCGTTTCTCTTGGTCGGAGGGCCTCCCCTCCGATTCCAAGATCTGCTTTTTGCTCTGGCCCCAGGTCATCTCTTCAAATTTTCGGGGGACATAATTGACTCTTGTTCCTTCGGTTTCCTCGCTGATAGTGACGGTGTTGAGGGCGTCAAAGAGGGGCTCGACAGTTGAATCCAGGACATAGCCAGACTTGGTTACGCCCGTCTTTTTCGATTTATAGCAGACATAATACCAGACCTTTTTCATTTTCCCTGAATAGAGAAGCGATAGAATCATGCCTCTTTCGATGGTGTCGATGACCGAGCTTTCGTCATCCGGTTTCATAAAGACATGGGTGTAATCCGTCACGACTCGAAGCTTCTTTTCATAACCTTCGAGCAATGCTGGTGCGACAGAGAGAGAAAGGACGAAAACAACAAAGAGAAACGTGACCCTCCCTTTTTGTTTTTTTTGCATTTTCTTTCCTCTCGTCCTAACGGTTTTTTGGCTCTCCATACAGATGACAAGCTCCTGTTAAGAGATACACTTTTAGATTGGGCGCGGCAACGAAAGGGGGCAATCCTCCCTAGAGGTGAATCGAGGTGGGATTTCTTTTCACCTCAAAAGAGTAACCGTTGGATGCCTAAAAAAAGCAACGTCAGCCGGATATCTCGACAAGCTTATTCAGACCTTCCCAGTCTCTATCGACTTCCGTCTGGATGCGCTCAATCATCCAGGCGTTCTCCTCCTTGAAGAGGTGACGGAAACGGCCCTGCGGTTTAAGCCATTCCAAAACAGGCTTTTTCACTTTCGGCTTGTAGTTGATCTTGTACTTGCCCTCATCGACTTCATAGAGAGGCCAGACACACGTGTCGGCAGCGATCTGAGCGAGCTTGATGCCCTGTGATTCGTCGTACTTCCATTCGGTCGGGCAGAGGCAGAGTACATTCAGGAAGGCCGGCCCCTCCACCTCGAAGGCCCGTTTGGCCTTGTTATAAAGGTCCTGCCAGCGGTGCGGGCTGGCCTGGGCAACATAAGGAATCTTATGGGCCGCGAGGATCTGGGTCAGGTCTTTTCTCCGCTGGATCTTGCCGGGGCTTTTTGAGCCTGACGGAGCGGTTGTTGCCGACGCCCCCAGGGGCGTGGCCGAAGAACGCTGCCCTCCCGTGTTGGCATAGACATTATTGTCATAGCAGACATAAACAATATTGTGCCCTCTTTCGACGGCGCCGGAAAGGGCTTGGATTCCGATGTCATACGTGCCGCCGTCTCCGCCTGTGCCGAGGAACTTGATTTTCTTATCGGCCGGGATTTTGCCCTTGTTTTTCAGCGCTTTGAACATCGCCTCGACGCCGGCGATGGTCGCAGCGGCGTTTTCAAAGGCGCTGTGAACCCACATGCAGTTCCAGGAAGTCCGGGGAAAGATAGTCGTGCAGACCTCCAGGCATCCCGTTGCGTTGGCCACGATGATGGGGTCTTCGGTCGCCCTCAGAATGATTTTGAAAATGAGAGGGATCCCGCAGCCGAGGCACATGCCATGCCCGGCGACGAGTTTATCTTCCATCTGAGCCAAATCTTTGAGTTTTGCTGCCATGTTCATTTCTCCTTTTCGCGAACCCTGCCCTACTCTCTCAGGTTGAGATAGCCGAGCATCTCGTCGATTTTACCGGTTGCTGCGATCGTCTCGAGCTTTTTGGCTACGTCTTTGAAGTGCTCCACCCTGATGTCCCGTCCGCCAAGTCCGTAAACATAATTCACCATCTTGGGCCGCTTATCGTAGTCGTAGAGTGCCGAGCGAATTTCGGTGAACAGCGGGGCGCCGAAGGCCCCCGGGGCCGAAGACCGGTCCAGGACGGCCACAGCCTTCATCTTCTTCAGGGCTTCGCCGATTTTTTCATGGGGGAAAGGCCGGAATATGCGCGGCTTGAGCAGGCCGATCGGAAGGCCTTCGTTGCGGAGCTCGTCGACGGCATCCTTGCCGGTTCCGGCGGCCGAGCTCATGACGACAATGGCGAGTTCTGCGTCGTCCATCCTGTATTCTTCGAAAAAGCCATAGCTGCGACCGAATGTCTTGCCGAATTCCTTGCCGACCTCAGCGATCACGCGGGGCGAATTCTCGATCCCTTCGATCTGGTTTCTCTTGTGCTCGAAATAGTAGTCGGTGAAATCGATCGGCCCGACGGTGAACTTCCTGCTCGTATCCAGCAGCGGATAAGGGGGCTTGAATTCGCCGATGAATTTTCTGACCGCCGCGTCATCTTCAACCTGGACGACCTCAGAAGAATGGCTGATGATGAAGCCATCCAGCCCGACCAGCACCGGAGTCAGGACATCCGGGTGCTCGCCGATGCGGAAAGCCTGAATAAAATTGTCGTAGGCTTCCTGACAGTTTTCAGAGTAGACCTGAATCCAGCCTGAATCCCGGGCGCCCATGGTGTCGCTGTGGTCGCCGTGGATGTTGATCGGGGCGCTCAAAGCGCGGTTGGCGATGGCTGCGACAATGGGCAGCCTCAAGCCGGCGGCGATGTAGAGCATTTCCCACATCAGGGCCAGTCCTTGGGAGGAGGTCGCTGTCATGACCCTTCCTCCGGCTGACGCGGCGCCGATGCAGACACTCATGGCGCTGTGCTCGCTCTCGGGGCAGACGAACTCGCCGCTGATCAGGCCGTCAGCCCGGAACTGGGCGATGGTCTCTACGATCGCGGTGGATGGAGTGATGGGATAGGCGGCAACCACGTCGGGGTCGATCTGTCTGGCTGCCTCAGCGATCGTTTGATTTCCGTTGAGAATCTTGAAGCCGCTCATTTTTTCCTCCCTTCGGCGAGCTTTGTCTCCTCCTTTACCATGACAATGGATTTTATCTTGGTGGGGCATTCTTCTGCACAGAGGCCGCAGCCGGTGCAATAATCATAATTGATGCCGGTCACTTTGCCGTCCTCGACGCGGATGGCAAAATGGGGGCAATAGAGCCAGCAGAAGAAGCATTGAATGCAGTGTTCCTCGATGAATTCAGGCTTTCGGCCCGAACGCCACGTTCCGGTCAGGTTGGAGATGGAATTTCCCGCTTGAATGTTGACCGTTCCTATGGGGAGTTCTTTCCAGGTTTCTTTTTTCATCCTTCCTTGACCTCCTTAAAGGCCCTGTCGATGGTCCGCAGGTTCATCTCGACAACCTCTGGCCGCAATTTCTTGGCCAGGGATATTTTTATTTTTTCTTTGAACTTATTAAGGTCCATCAGACCGAGGACATTGACCAGCGCAGCGACCATCGGAACATTGGGAATGGCCCGGCCAAGTTCATCCCGGGCGATGGCGTAAGCGTCGAGGGCGTAGATCTTTCTTTCGCCCAGGGAGAGCCTTTCTCTGACCAGGGGGATGCTGAACGTCGTGTTCATGAGAAAGACGGCGTCGTCTTTCGCCCCCTCGCTGATGTCCACCAGACCCAACAGGCTGGGGTCGGTGACAACCACGATGTCAGGATAATAAACTTGGCTATGACTGCGGACAGGCTTTTGACTGATGCGGTTAAAAGCCAGAATCGGCGCTCCCCTCTTCTCGGCACCGAATTCAGGGAATGCCTGGACATATTTCCCCTTCTCGGAGGAGAGGACGTCTGCCAGAGTCACTGCCGCGGTGACGACGCCTTGACCGGCTCGTCCGTGCCAGCGAATCTCCATTGTTTCTTTCATCGAACCTCCTCTTTATGAATGCGCGAATTTCCCTTCGTATCAGGCTCACTCTCTAAGGTCTGTCCGACCTTCGAGAGCCTTCTTGATGGTGACCTGGTCGGCGAAATCAAGGTCTGAACCAACGGGCAGTCCCATGGCCAGCCGGGTCAATTTCAGGGAAAAATTCTTCAGGATTTTGGCGACATAGAGAGCGGTCGCTTCTCCCTCTGCGGTGGGGTTGGTGGCGATGATGACCTCTTTGAAACTTCCTTTCTCGACCCTCCGGACGAGCTTCTCCAGCTGGAGCTCATCAGGGCCTATTCCTTTGAGCGGCGCCAGCGTCCCCAAAAGGACATGGTAGCGGCCGTGATAGATTCCTGTTTTCTCGATTGAGGAGATGTTGTAGGGCTCTTCGACAATGCAAAGGACATCGTTCATCCGCCCTGAATCCGAGCACATCTGGCAAGGATCGATGTGAGTGATGTTGTTGCAGGCGGAACAATAAAAGATCTTCTTCTTGGCCTCCCGGATGGACTCCGCCAGCCGTTCCGCCTCCTCCTGGGGAAGGGCAAGAATATAAAAAGCGATGCGCTGCGCGGTTTTGGCCCCAATGCCGGGGATTTTCTTGAGTTCCTCGATGAGCTGGTGAAGAGGTTGAGCGTAGTCAAACATCAGAAAAGCCCTGGGATCTTGAATCCTCCGCCGAGGCTGCCCAATTTCTGGGACATGTGCTCATCGACTTTGGCGCTGGCATCATTAAAGGCGGCGATAATGAGGTCCTGGAGCATCTCGACATCATCTTTATTGACCACTTCGGGGTCGAGACGAATGGAGATCATGTTTTTCTGGCCGTCCAGAGTGACGCTTACCATGCCGCCGCCGCTGGTTCCTTCAACCCGCAGTTCGGCGAGCTCCTTCTGCAGCTTTTCCTGCATCTCTTTGGCCGTCTTGAGCATTTTCTGCAAATTGCCGATATCTTTCATGCGTCTTCTCCTCCCTTGCTCCGCTTGATCGGCTCTATGGATAGGATCTGGGCTTTGAATGTATCCATGAAGGTTTGAACCGTCGGGTCCTTCAGAGCCAGTTCCATCTCCTTTTCTCTGTTGTTTTCTCTCGCCGCAAGCGCCTCTTCGATCTTGACCTTGACCTTTTGTCCGAGTATTCCGGAGGCGATTCTCTCCACGGTCTTGATATCCCTGTGGACGGCCTCTCTGTAGAAGTCGTCTCCTACGGGGAAAGCGATCTCGAGAATGACGGGAGTATCGATGACAAATCTCTTCTCCGGATGAAATCGTATGTCCATCGCCTCATCCCTGATCTTGAATGAAGTCTGCTGGGCCAGAATTGCTGCCAAAGAGCTCTTTTCTTTTTGCAGCTCGTCCATGATTTTTTGGAAGACCTCTTTCTCCTCTTTTTCTTTTTTTGAAATGGAGAGATCGGCCGACGCGGGTTTGGGTAAAGAGAGCGGCTTCCCCTCCTCTCTTTCCCGGCCTTTGGCAGAGGGAGAGGATTCCGCCTCGGCAAGGGCCGAGTCCTCCGTGCTTTTCCCGATGTTTTCCACTTTTTGGATCAGCTCCTGAAGAGGAATAATTTTTTTGAAATGGCCCAGCTTCACCAGAAGGGACTCGAGATAGATTTGGGGATGGGAAGAGAACCGCAGCCCTTGCTCACCCTGCTGAAGTGCCAGAAGACAGCGGAGGATTTCTTCGGTGGACGCTTTGGCCGCTTCTTCTTTGAGCTCGCTCAGTTCCTCCGGATTCAACGGCAGCAGGTCTTGAATCTCCTCCACGGATTTGGCCAGCAGCAGGTTTCTGAAGTGCAGAATCAGCTCCTTATAAAAGAAACGGAGGTCATAGCTCTTTTCCATGATTTTTTCGACGAGGGCAAACACTCTGGCGGGCTCCTGCTCGAGGATCATGGACGAGCATTCAAACAGGATGTCCTTGCTGATGGCTCCCAGAATCTCCTTGAGGTCATTATCTTGAATGACTTCACCGCAAAAAGCCACGGCTTGGTCGAGCAGGCTCTGAGCGTCTCTCAGGCTTCCCTCGGCCGCGTCGGCGATTAAGCTGAGCCCGTATGCGGAAATGGTCACTTTTTCTTTTTGGGCGATACCGAGCAGATGGTTGATGATCTCTTTCTGGGAGATCTTCTTGAACTCGAAGTGCTGGCAGCGGGAGATGATCGTGGCCGGCACCTTATTGAATTCCGTGGTGGCGAAAATGAAAACCGTGCGTTCAGGAGGTTCTTCGAGGGTTTTCAGGAGGGCATTAAAGGCAGTCTCGGAGAGCATATGGACTTCATCGATAATGATAATTTTATACCGGCTGTGGATGGGCCTGTATTTTGCCGTATCCCGAATAGGCCCGATATCTTCGATTTTCCTGCTGGAAGCGCCGTCAATTTCGAGGACATCGACGGAGCGGTCTTCATTGACCTCGACGCAGAATTCGCATTTATTGCAGGGAGTCGGCGTCGGTCCGTGTTGGCAGTTCAGCGCCTTGGCCAGGATCCGGGCAGCGGTTGTTTTGCCGACGCCGCGCATCCCCGAAAAGATGTAGGCCTGGGCGACGCGGTTGTTTTTTATGGCATTCTGAAGAGTCTGGACGACGGGCTTCTGGCCGACCATTTCCTCGAAATTCTTCGGCCTGTATTTGCGGGCGTATATTTGGTATGACATTGCCTTTGATTTTGATAACCGGAAAGGAAAGGCGTTTCCTTTTTTGTAAAACACATTTTAGCACATTTTGGGCCTATTTCAAATGAGTATTTTTGGTGCGATTGCTTCTCTATTTCCGTGATGGAGGTGGGTCCTGTCACGGCACGTCCCCTTCATCCTCGCTTAAGACCCTCCCACCCACTCCATTCGCTGCGGGCGGAGGGGACGTGCCGCGCCACCCATTCTCTTCGCCTGGGGTATCGGCCTGTTTGCTCAACCGAGAGAGGTCGCTTATAATATCCGGAAGGACCGGAGGATGGCTGGGAAAACTCGGCAGGGACTCTTAGAGATTCATCTGGCGACGGTCCTTTTTGGGCTGGCCGGCCTGTTCGGCAAGTGGGTCGCCCTTTCCCCTTTTCTCATCGTTCTGGCCAGGGTCTTTTTTGCCACCCTGGCGCTCGGGATTGTCCTTATGGCGTCGCAACAAAGCCTCAGAGAGATCCTGAAAAAATCCCTCTTTATTCTCTTTTTTCTCGCCGCGGTACTCGTCGTCCACTGGGTGGCGTTTTTCAGGTCGATCCAGGTCTCTTCCGTGGCGGTCGGCCTTCTGTCTTATTCCAGCTTCCCTGCTTTCACCGTCCTCCTGGAGACGCTCCTGTTCAAAGAGAGGTTCGACAAGCGCAGCCTCTTTTTCGCGGCTCTCTGTCTTCTTGGCGTCTTTCTCATCATCCCCCGCTTTGATCCGGCCGATATCGTCTATCGAGGCGTGCTCTGGGGGCTTCTTTCCGGGTTGGCCTTTGCCGTCCTGACCTTGTTTAATCGGCGTCTCTCCCAAAATTATTCGAGCCTGGCCATCGCTTTTTTTGAGGATCTTTTGGCCTGCCTGTTTCTCGGGCCGTTCCTCTTTTTCTATCGCAGCCCCATCACGGTCAGGGACCTGCTGCTTTTGCTCATATTGGGGGTGATATGCACGGCCGGCTCCCATACGCTTTTTATTAAAGGCATGCGCTACGTCCGGGCTCAATCGGCGAGCATCATCAGCTCGCTTGAGCCGGTCTATGGAATTGTTCTTGCGTTGTTTTTCCTCAGCGAAGTGCCTGCCTTAAGGACGCTCCTTGGAGGGATCATTATCCTCAGCGCCGTGATTGCCGTTTCCCTGAAAGAGGCAACCCGGCCTTTGTAGCATATCCTTTCCTATTCCTTCTTTTTCAGGGTTTTCTTGACGGCCTTCCCTTCCTCTTGTTGGCGTTCCGTAACCTTGGCTTTCTCTTCCTGATGGTCTTTCTGCAATTCCTTGGACTTGACTTCATAGTCCTTTTCTATTTTTTGCTTTTCAGCCGCAGTAGAGGCCAGCTTTTTTTCGTCCTCGGCTTTTCGCCTCAATTCAGTGCTGTCCCTCTGCTGGCTTTGCTCGAGCAGCCGTATTTCTTTTTCTTGATCTCGCTTCAGCCCGGCCTCTGCCTCGTCTGGAGAGGTCCTCTCTTCCAAATCTCTGATTCTTACCTCCGGCAGTTTCTCTTCGGCCTCATCTTTTGGCCAGAATGCCTTTGGTTTGGCTGCTTCATCTTTTTTGACCGACGGCCGGTAAATCCTGACCACGTCGCCGACGACTTTTGTCTCTTGAGGCCGCCTGGCATCTTCAAGCTCATACTTGGAAACGTCGCTGCGAGTGACCCTGCGAACCTGCTCGATATCAACGCCCGGGTTGATCAACCGGCGGTTCATCACGGAGAGGTTGGCCTTATTGACCGTAAACCTGATAATCGTCGTATTTCTTTCAAAGGGAAGGACATAGCGGTCAATGTATTCATTCTGGAAATAGCGGCCCTCGATGAATATCCAGGAGTTACCGGGGAAATCATAAGGCAGGCCGGTAATCCCAGTCCCCATGACGAACTCAGCCTCAGGCGGAAGAGGGGCCCAGCCGATATAAAGATTGTTCCACCGCCACGTTACCCAAGCCGGACCCCAGACGGTCCCCGGAACCCAGAACCAGCCGAGGCGCTTGTCCCAGCCCCAGCGTCCGTAATGATATGGAATCCAGCCCCAAGGGTCGTATGAAATCCAGGTCCAGCCGTACTCTGTCCAGAGCCAGCGGCCAGATGTATATGGCCGCCATCCCCGGCCCATGTGCCGAGGAACCCAGACATAACCATAAGGCGAAGATGCTACCCAAATTCCATGGGGAGAAAGGTAATTATAGAAAAAAGAAATATCCGTTTCTTCAGGATAAGCCCTGTAATCCTGCTCATATGTTCTTTCTTGCTCGCCCGGCGGAGGCCCCCCTTCTCCACCATAAGGGATATAAACGACACAGCTGGTGATAAAAGAAAGACCGAAAAGGACAACCCAAGTTTTCTTTGTCATGGCTTACTCCTCGTTTCCGGCTAATCTTAGAGCAAATATCGTGCCAAGAAATTCACCCGGTCAATTCCCAGATTTAATTTCTATTGCAACTTATTATGTCCTCTTTAGGTTACATCTGCAACTATAGTTATGAACATTATTTGAGCTATTCCGGCAAACCTGGCAGAGTCCGGCCAATTTCGTCAGTTCAGACGTTTGAAAACCCTTTTGACCCTCCTCAAGGCCCAGTTCAGCTCTTTGGACTTGATGATAAGAGGAGGGGCAAAACGGATGACGTTTTCATGCGTTTCCTTGCAGAGAAGCCCTTCTTTTTTGAGCTCTTCGCAGAAACGGCGTGCGCCCCCGGCTTCGGGCTTGAGGTCGATGCCGATGAGGAGCCCTCTTCCTCTGACTTCTTTGATGAACTTGCTTTTGATCTTCTTCAATTTTTCCAGGAAATAGGTTCCTTGCTCTGCGGCATTCTCGATCAGACTCTCCTCTTTGATGATGCGCAGGGCCTCTCTGGCGATTGCACACGCCAGAGGATTGCCGCCAAAGGTGGACCCATGCTCGCCGGGCTTGAAAACGCCCAGGATGTCCCGCGAGGCGAGCGTCGCCGAGATCGGATAGGCGCCGCCTCCCAAGGATTTGCCCAGGACGACCATATCTGCTCTTACGCCCTCGTGTTCGGAGGCGAACATCTTTCCGGTCCGGCCAAGGCCCGTCTGGATCTCGTCGGCGATGAAGAGGACATTCTTCTCCGCGCAGAGATCTTTGGCCCGCTTGAGGTATCCCGCCGGCGGAATGAGGATGCCGGCCTCGGCCTGAATGGGCTCAATGAGGAAGGCTGCAGTATTCGGGTTGATCGCTTTCCGTAGGGCTTCAGTATCTCCATAGGGGATAACCACAAACCCCGGAGTGAATGGGCCGAAATCATTCCTGTAGAGGGGCTCGGTGGAGAAACTGATGATGGTGACGGTCCGGCCGTGAAAATTATTGGCGCAGGCGATGATCTCCGCCTTGTCTTGAGGGATGCCCTTTTTCTGATAGGCCCATTTTCGCGCGGTTTTAATGGCGGTTTCGATGGATTCTGCTCCCGAATTCATGAACAGGACCATCTCATAACCGGTCATTTCACAGAGCTCCTTCGCCAAGAGCGGCAGCTGGTCGTTCCGGAAAGCCCGGGATGTCAGGGTCAGTCTTTTCGCTTGGCTTTGGACCGCCTTGACGATCCTGGAATGGCAGTGGCCCTGGTTGACGGCAGAATAGCCGCTCAGAAAGTCAAGATACCTCTGCTCTTCGACATCCCAGACCCAGATTCCCTTCCCTTTGGTCAGGACCGCGTCCAACGGATGATAGTTGTGAGCGCCGTAGAGGTCTTCGATGACGATATAATCTCGGCTGTCCATGATCGCTCCTCTCTTTAACGTTTACTCTGGCGGAGAGGGTGGGATTCGAACCCACGGTACGCCTTGCGACGCACACACGCTTTCCAAGCGTGCTCCTTAAGCCACTCGGACACCTCTCCGTATTGGCCAAAAAGCGGGCAAAAAAACGATTTTTCAGGCTATCAAATTAACAGAAAAACGGACCTAGGTCAATTTGCCTTCGCTGGCATCGTTGTTATCGATAGATGTTGATGATGTCTTTGAGGAGGGCGGCGGCAGCGCCGCGCGGGTCTGATTTGCCGCCTGTCACTGTAATCGCGCCCATGCTGTCGGTGAAATAAACAACGCCCTTGTTCGTTCCATCCACTCCGAAAAGAGGATGTGATCTGTCAATGGGGGAAACGGAAACCTCCGCATTGATATTGCCGGTCTTGCGGCGGACCTTTCCCAAGAGCTTTAAGACTTTGCCCTCTTTTCTCGCCGCTTCGAGAAGCGAAAAAGGAAGGTTTGTGATTCCTTGCACTTTTATGTCTCTTAGAGAGAGGTCGAGTCCCATAACGATATCTGCGATCAGAAGGAGTTTCACCGCCGTGTCCCAGCCTTCGACATCCAGCGTGGGGTCGCGCTCGGCAATACCCTTGGCCTGGGCCTCTTCAAGGGCTTCGGAATAGTCTATCCCCTGCTCCATCCTTCCAAGAATGAAATTGGTCGTCCCGTTGAGAATCCCTTCAACGGCCAGGATTTCTGCACCGGCCAGCGAGACCAAACCAACATCGAGAGTGGGCAGGGCTGCTGCTGTGGCGCCGCTCGACTTCAGCTCGAGGTGTTTTATCTCCGCTTTCTGCCTCAAGTTTTTGAGATCAACGGCAAGCGGTCCCTTATTAGCCGTAGCCACATGCCAGCCATTGTCCAAGGCCGCCCTGATGTGTCGGAGGCCGGGCCCTCCTGTTTTGATATCGGAGGGCGTGCATTCGACCAAGACACCGGCCTCGGTTTCTCTGAGAACAGTCTCAAGGGCAAGAGCGGGCTTCCAGAGAGGGTTGTGGGCCAGGTCTGCGGCAGATTTTCCAGCCAAATCTTCTTGGTTTATCGATGAAGAAGAAAAGAGTCCACCGTTGACCTCAAAAATGGCCCTGAGGTCGAGGTCGAGCCCGTACTTTGTCCGGATGTGCTCCGTTTTTTCTTGGAGGAGCGCGAAGAAAGCTCTGCCGACATTCCCAAATCCCATCAAGATAAGGTTGACTGTTTTTTCGCCCATTGGCCGCAGTCTTTGATCCGTATACACCATTTGGCAGGCGGATTCAAGTTCTGCTATGATAATCTGCATGACAATCGATATCAATATCATCAGGCCGGAAGTGCGTCTTGAAGACGTCAAGCTTCGGCGCGGGACATCGTCGGCAAAGGAGATCAGGGCGCTCAAGAAAGCTTTGCGGGCTTTCCATACGTTGGAGACAATGGCCGCAAATATCTATAAATTCCAGATCACGCGCCCTCCGACGGAACACAACCGCCTGCTTATCGCCGCGATGGAAAACGAGATGACTCACCTTCAGGACTTTCAGGCGAAACTTTATGAATACGGCTTGAGCCCGAGCAAGATCCGGTTGGGCTATTGGATCGTCGGATTCTGCATCGGCTTTTTTTCGCGTCTCTTGGGCCAGAGAGCGATCTTGAAAGCGGGAATTTGGGTGGAGCAAAAGGCTGTCCACCACTACGAAACCCTGCTTCGGTCTGTCGAATGGGATTCAGACACGCGGGCCGTTATCCAGAAAAATCAGGCCGATGAGGCCGGACACATCAGCCGGTGGCGGTCACTCCTGTCAAACGGCCGAAGTGTTTAGCCTTGCCATAAAAGATATTTGGCGGTGTGTATTTGAAAAAATCCGAACTGATTTTGCGCACGATTGGCTCGGCGGGCGGAATTCCCCCCGACCCCCCCCTTCCTCCCGCCTCGACTTAAAGCAGAAGCGGAAAGCACGATTTCAAGTTTTTCTTTAGCGGCAAATCCTTTTTAATTTTTCTTAACTAAATCTAATCTTTATTTAAAAGCTTTTCATTAAGGATATTTTTTAGATTTTTTGCTTTGATTTTCATATCTTTGATATTATCTGCTTTTATTTTTCGGGTTGCTTCATCTAATGAATTTTCTAGATTCTTTAAATCGAGTAAGGCCGTTGCCATGCAGAAAAAACTTCTTGACCTTCCATCGTCAAAATTATTTATCATTATCTCAAGCAATTCCATTCTTTTTTTCTGTTGTTGTATGAATTTTTTAATTCCGTGTTCCTTTATGAAATTTAAATTTGACATTACTTTTTTGTATGGTGGATAAGATGAAGATTGTTTCAATTGCTGATATTCTTCATCGGTTTTGAATTTAGAGCATGGAAATTCAGGACATTCGGCACAGACCTCAAGATTCCTTTTCTTGACGCAACAGGTTATAAAAGAACAAGATGGGTGGTTATTGAAGAAATCTGGCCCGGCACACCCAGGACATCTTGAAACCCCCACCGTATAGTATCTTGGGCATAAACCACAATCAAGACCGCAGCAACCGATAGTTGGATAAGTTTTTTCAGGTATATTCATTTTATTTCACCATATTGATATTATTTTTTATAAACTTTTGCCTTTTTAACCCAATAATCCTAAAATCTGTTTCTGTCCATTGTTGCTCAACTTTTTCATTCCTTCTTTTATAACCCATTGGGTATCTTTGTTTGCTTTTATTTTTGCCCATTTTTCTAGGAATTTTGTGACCTCATTTAGATTTTTCTTTGTGATTTCCCGGAGTATCCACGTAACTGCTTTCTTTGCATCTTTATCCTGAACTAAACAAATTTTTGGATTCTTTGAACCTAACTTCTTCAAGCTTTTTCCTGCTATCTGTCTCGATTCAAATGAACCTTCATTCCAGATAGCTTCTAACAAAAGTTTTGCTTCTGCTGGTTCTTTCTGAATAAATTTTCCTATCTCAGTAGCTATGACTCTCAAAATAGAAAGTGGAACCCCGGAAAATCTTCCAGTACCGGAATGATCCTCAGGTAATTTTTTGTTGCGTCTTTATCCATATTAGATTTAAGAAGTTCTCTCAATCCTTACGCTGAGCCAAACTTCGCTTTTAGCAACTGGCGGAGAGGGTGGGATTCGAACCCACGATCCCGATAACTCGGGATAACGGTTTTCGAGACCGTCGCCTTCAACCACTCGGCCACCTCTCCTATTTTCTTTTCGAATTGAAAAAATTCCTCAGAATATTGCCGCATTCTTCCGCGAAGACCCCTCCTCTGACTTCGGGGCGGTGATTCGTCCTGGGGAATGGGAATCTCATGATGGATCGAACGGCTCCTGCCTTGGGGTCTTCGGCTCCAAAAATGAGCTTTCGAATTCTGGCCTGAACGACTGCTCCCAGGCACATGGCGCACGGCTCGATAGTCACATAAAGGTCACAATCGACGAGCCGGTAATTTTTCCTTGCCAGGCTCGCCCTTCTTATGGCTGTGACCTCGGCGTGAGCCGTCGGGTCGTTGCGCTTGAGGGGCTGGTTATGACCGCGGCCGATAATTTTGCCTCGAGATACGACCACCGCTCCAACCGGGACCTCCCCTTCTTTTTGGGCTTTTTTCGCCTCTGCCAGAGCCTGCCTCATGAAGAAGTCTTCGTTTTTCACCTTTCGTTATCTTTCAAGCCGTGATTTTACCTTTGTCGTCGCAAATTTACAACCTGCTTCCTTTTTGCGAAAAGCGGAGAAAAATAATAACCGCACTGTTCGGCATAGAGCCGCCCTTGGGCCAGGATGTTGAACGCTCTTTGGCGTGATGATTGGTTAAGGACTTTAAACGGACGTTGGATATATATTAGACTGAAGGATATCCACTGGACAAGGAGTGTGGAATGGACCATGTTGAATGTCTTTTCTGCCAAAAAAAGAGTCCCTTGGATTTGTTTGATCCTTTTTGTCCGGAATGCCGGGAGCCGATGGTTTTCGCAACGATGCGCCGGAGGCGGGCGTTTGCCCTGGAAAAAAACTTGGCTCTTGAAAAATTTCTCGATTTTCTGCCTCTGGACAAAGTCGACGGGACGATCAGCCTCGGAGAGGGAAATACCCCTCTTGTCCCGCTGCGGCGCATAACGAAGAAATACGGTCTTCCATCCGTTTTAGCCAAGAACGAAACTATGAACCCGACGGGCAGTTTCAAGGACAGAGGAACCGCGGTGGCCGTTCAAAAGGCCTGTTCGATGGGAATCGAGAAAATCGGCACAGTCTCGACGGGGAACATGGCCGCTTCAACGGCGGCGTATGGAGCAAAGGCCGGACTGAGAACGTTTGTTTTTCTTAAAGAGGATTCCACACCGGAGAAGACACTTTCGACGGGTATCCATGGCGCCGTTCTTCTCCGAGTCAAAGGAGACTACGGGAAGATCTTTTTGCGGAGTTACGAGATCGGCCGAAAACAAAAAATCTTCTTTATCAATTCGATAGACCCGCTCAGGATTGAAGGATATAAAATAACGGGCTTCGAAACTTTTTTCCAGCTCGGCCGCCGGGCCCCCCGATACGTTTTCGTCCCCGTCAGTTCGGGAGGCCACCTCATCGGCCTCATCCGCTCGTTTCAGGATTTGAAACAGGAAGGACTCATCAAGACTTTGCCCGTCTTCGTCGGCGTTCAGGCCAAGGGCTGTTCCCCCATTGCGCGTGCTTACGCCTTCGGAAAGGATACGTTCCAGAGGCTGGCCAAAGCTGAGACCATCGCTCACGCGATCTCCAATCCATCCCCTCCTGCGGGAAATCTCGTCCTCAGGATGATTCGGGAGACCGGGGGTTTGATCATCGCCGTTACGGACAGAGAGATCTTATCCGCCCAGAGAGAACTGGCCGAGTATGAAGGGATTTTCGCCGACCCGGCATCTGCCACGACCCTGGCCGCGCTCATCAGGCTTTCAAGAAGTCGGCCGTTCAAGCCAAAAGACAAAGCCGTGCTCGTCATTACCGGAAGCGGCCTCAAATCCATGGAAACTTTAGAGAGGCAAAAAATCCCTGTTATTACGACTACGGTCGATGGGCTCGAGAAGAGCCTGTCATCAAAAATGAAGACCTGATCCTTGATTGTATGGTATAGTGAAGAATATCCTGAAAGGAGGTGCCGATGAGCAGAGAATTCAACCCCATGGATTTTAAGCTCCCGAAATTGCCCAAGATCAAGCTCGGTGTGGTCAGAGGAATTGTCTTGGCTGTCGTCGTTGTCATTCTTCTGGTTGGCTCCGTCTATCAGATCAAGCCGGAAGAGATAGGCGTGATCCTCAGGTTCGGCAAATTCACCAGGACTGCTGATCCCGGGCTCCATTTCAAATTGCCGCTTGGGATTGAGAACCTGACCAGAGTTCCGGTGCAGAGACAGCTCAAGCTGGAATTCGGGTTCAGGACAACCCGGCCGGGCGTGCGCTCCGAGTACCGCGTTACCCCGGAGACGGCTAAGGAAGCGGTGATGCTCACAGGAGATTTGAACGTCGTTGTGGTGGAATGGATCGTCCAGTACAAGATCAAAGACCCTTATAATTTCTTGTTTAAGCTAAGGAATGCCGAGGATACATTTCGGTATATGAATGAAGCGGTCGTGAGAAAGTTTATCGGTGACAACTCTGTGGATGAAGTCATCACCGTCGGGAGAGGGAGAATCGCAGGCGAAGCCAAGGAAGAGCTCCAAAAGCTGTGCGATGTCTATGAGATCGGGATCGATGTCAACCAGCTCATTTTTCAGGACGTCAACCCTCCCGACCCGGTCAAGCCTTCCTTCAACGAAGTCAATGAATCTCTCCAGGAGAAAGAGAGAAAGATCAATGAGGCCTGGTCCGATTACAACCAGGAGATCCCCAGAGCCTCGGGTGAGGCCGAGCAGACAATCCGGTCTGCCGAAGGGTATGCCACAGAACGGGTTAACAGAGCTCAAGGCGATGCGTCGCTCTTCACATCAGTTTACAAGGAATATGCCCGTGCTCCTTTGGTCACGCGCAAGCGGCTGTATCTTGAAACAATCAATGACGTCCTTTCCAAGATAAAGAAAAAGATCATTGTGGATGAAAAGCAGAAGAACTTCCTGCCAATCCTTAATCTCGGAGAGGAGGTGAAAAAATGAGCGCTTCAACAAGAATTTTATTGCTCATTGGTGCGGCTTTGCTGCTTATCCTCATCCTGGCTGATGCCATCTACATCGTCTCCGAGACGAATCAAGTCATTATCACCCAATTTGGAGAACCTATCGGGGGAGCTATTACTTCTGCTGGAATGCATGTTAAGGTCCCGTTCATTCAAAAGACGAACTACTTTGAGAAGCGCTGGCTGGAATGGGATGGAGATGCCAATCAGATACCGACAAAAGAAAAAAAATACATCTGGGTGGACACTTATGCCCGGTGGAGAATCAGCGTTCCTCTTGTCTTTTTTCAGAGAGTCAGGGATGAGCGGGGCGCTCAGTCCAGGCTTGACGATATCATCGACGGAGAAACAAGGAATGCGATCGCCCAATTTGACCTGATCGAGATTGTCCGTTCATCCAACCGGGAAATGGAGTTAACAGATGAAGCGATTATGCTCGAAACTTCAGAAGCCATTGCCAAGATTGAGGTAGGCCGGGAAAAGATAGCCCAAATCATCCTTGAGAATGCCTCCAAGATCACCCCGCAATTCGGGGTGGAGCTCAAAGATGTCCGGGTTAAGAGGATTAATTATGTGGATGAAGTCCAGCAGAAAGTTTTTGACCGGATGATTGCCGAAAGAAAGCGAATAGCTTCAAAATACCGCTCAGAAGGGGATGGAAAGAGCGCAGAAATCCGCGGCCAGAAAGAAAAAGAGTTGAAAAGGATTCAATCCGAAGCTTATCGGACGGCCCAGGAAATCAAGGGAAAGGCGGATGCGGAAGCCACACGAATCTACGCTCAGGCATACAACCTCGACTCCGAATTCTACCAGTTCATGAAAACGCTGGAGACTTACCGCACGAGCCTCGACAGCGAGACCTGGCTTGTGCTCTCCACGGATAGCGAATTTCTGAAATTCTTGAAGAGCTCAGAAAAGAAATAAAGTCAGGCCGGCGGCTCTCAGTTCATTTTTTCTCCTCTCCCAAGAGCTTCGTCAGCATTTGCCTATAAGGAAACAACGCCGGCGTCCCTCCGGTATGGAAGAAGACAACTGTGTCGTTTTTCTCGAAATAGCCCTTTTGGACGAGGTCGACGAGCGCGGCCATCGCTTTTCCCGTGTAAACGGGGTCAAGGACAATACTCTCCTTGGTGAAAAGCAGGCGGATGGCTTCAGCCACTTCTCTATTAACGATGCCATATCCGTCCTTGATGTATTCATCAAAAACAATGACGTCCTCTCTGGAGATGGTGCAGTCGATGGCCAAAGCTCTTTGCGTTGCGGCCGAGATCTCAAAGACGATTCGAGCAAAGGCCTCTTTTTCGTCGGAAACGCTGATACCGATGACCTTGATATTTTTATCCAGGGCCTTTGCTCCAACCACCAGTCCCGCCTGAGTCGCGCCAGAGCCGGTGGCATGGACGATATGCGTTATGTTGACACCTTCCGTCTCGGCCTGCTCAATCATCTCCGCGAACGCGGCGACATAACTCAAAGCGCCCAAAGGCTTTTCCATGGAGAACCCCGGCATCGAGCCCCCAACCGCCACCGCATAAGGGGTCTGACCGCTTTTCTTCAATTCCATGATGACCTCTTCAAGGGCCTTCCGGGCGAATTCTTCGCTGACGACCTTTCCTTTTGCGGCTTCCTTGATGCGTATGTCCGCACCCAGGATGTAATCCAGTAAGAGATTGCCGTCATACTCAGAGACGATATCCGAGGTTCGGAAAAGAATTAAGACGGGCTTGAGGCCGAATCGGCGGGCCGCCGCGGCCGTCTGCATGCACCAGTTTGACTGAAGGCTGGCCCAGGTGACGACGGCATCGGCGCCCTTATCCAGGGCATCCGCGATAATGAACTCTAACTTGCGTGATTTATTTCCTCCAAAAGCAAGCCCGGTCAGGTCGTCACGCTTGATATAGATTTCAGGACCCCCGAGCTGGCGGGAAAGATTTTTGAGTTTGTGAAAGGGAGTCGGCAGACAGATCAGGCTTTGACGCGGGAATCCGGCGATTCTTTCTTTTAAGTCATCCAACTTAGCCTGAGACATCATTTACCTCCTCTTTCGGGGGATCTATGGCTATTTAATATTTTTCGCCGGCTTTTTTCAATTCCCCGGTTTGCCGTGTCACCCAAATGCGCAATTTTTCTCCATACAGGTAAAATATGGGAACGACGATGAGGATGAACAGGGTCGAGCTTGTCATCCCACCAACGATCGAGAGCGCCAGCGAACCCCAAATTTTTCTTGCACCGGCCTCTCCCTGGACGAGTAGCAGAGGAAAGGTTCCCAGGACGGTCGTGCTGGTCGTCAACACAATCGGCCTAACTCTGTCCTTAGCCCCGATAAGGACGGCGTCAAGGAGAGGAAGGCCCTGCTTCCTTTTCAAATTAGTATGGTCCACAAGGAGGATGGCATTGTTGACAACAATGCCGGCGAGAAGGATGACGCCGATATAGGCCGAGGAATCGAAAGAATAATCGGCGATGACAAAGGCGATAAAAACGCCGATGAGAGCCAGCGGCACGGCCAGGATGATCACCAGAGCTTGGATAAGGGATTCATAGAGAGAGGCCAGGATCATGAAGATCAGCGCGAGGGAGACAAGAAGGGCTAATTTCATCTGGGACTTTTCCTCTGCAGTCAGCAGCCGGGTTTCTTCGAGGCTGGCGGAAAAACCGGGTGGAAGCTTGAGGCTTGAAAAGACAGCTTTTTCGTAAGTTTTGGCGGACTTGGCGGGTCCTTTGAACCCCCACATCAGGGTGAGCTGGAACTGCTGGTTTTCCCTGTCAATGGAGCCGGCGATCGGTCTTTCTTCAAGGGTCGCTATCTCTCCCAGCCTGAAGTATTCACCCCCGGATGTTCTGAGCAAGGTATTCTGAAGCGCCTTGACGCCGAGGCTTTGGGTCTCGGGAAACTTGATCGAGATGGCAATGTCTTTTCCTCCTGTTTGCCACATGACCGGAGCGGAGAACTCCCCTCGGAGGAGCGTTTCGAGATGATGATAGAGATACCCTGGATCGACCTGACTGATTCGCGGGGAGCTCCTGTCGATCTTCAGAACATACTCAAAAGAATCCTCTATCGACCAAACATCTCTGCTTGAGACAAGGCGCGTTTCTTTAATTCGGGGATTCTGCTTGAGCCTTTGTTCGACCTCCGCAGTGATCTCTTTGAGCCTTTTGAGGTCGTAGCCCGAGAACCTGATTAAGGAATCGAACCTGGTCCCAATCCCATACCCGGACAAATAGCCTTGGGGACTAAAGCCATAGATCCCCAAGCTCAGCCCGGCGAACTGATCGGCGATCCTTATGAGCTGCTCTTTCAAGGCGTAAGGCCGGAAGGAAAATTCCACACCCGGCGGAAACGTGATCTCGATGGAGGCGCTTTCCGCGCTGATGCGAGAGTTCATCTCTTTTTCGTATTCGGCTTCCAGGACTTTAGCCTCAAACCTGCGGACGATTTCGTCGGTTTTCTCGAGGTCTGTGCCCGCGGGCATTCTTAAACTGACTATGAGCCTGTCGCGAGAATGCCAGCGGAAAAACTCGCCGATGGCGACGTCTTTTCTGAACCATTTATAGCTCCCATAAAAAAGCAGGCTAACAGCAACCAGGACCTCCAGGGGATGACCCAGGATCCAGGTCAAAAATTTCGGATAGAAATTTCTCCCGCCCTCCCGATGTTTTTTCTTTCTCGTTTTTAGCAACTTTGGGCTGAGTGCAGGCATAAGGGCAAAAGAAACCAGAAGCGACACGCTCAATGCGGAAGAAATGACAATCCCTAAAGGTAGGTAATATATTTTGAGCCGTCCTTGGAAATAGGGAAAACAGAAAAAAACACAGACTGTGGTCAGGGTCGAAGCCAGAACCGCCAGGAAGACTTCCTGAGGACCTTCGATAGCCGCCTTGACAGGAGGAAGTCCATTTTCCCTCAGCCTCAGGATGTTCTCAAAGACAACGACGGAATTGTCGACGAAGAGGCCGAACCCCAAAGCCAACGCTCCCAGGGTCAGCATATTGAGCGAGATCTTAAGAAGGGCGATCACATGAACCGTGATCAAGACTGAAAAGGCAATCGAGCTGAGGATAAGCAGCGAAGGATAGAAGCTCCTCAACATGAGAAAGATGAGAGAAAAGATAATGACCAGGATGATAACCGCAAGAAGGCCAAGCTCTTTGAGGCTTCTTTTGATCACCGCGCTTTCGTCGTTGACGAGTCTAAAAATCAGGTTCGAGGGCAATTCTTTTTTGATTTCCTGGAGTTTCACTTTGACGCTCTTGGCGACGCCCAAGGTGCTTGCTGCTTTTTCTTTATGGATGATCACTCGGAGCGTTGGCTGCCCGTTGATCCTATTGAGGTCTTGAATCTCCCCGTAGACGCATTCGACCCGGGCAATGTCCTTGAGCCTGACGGCCACTTGACCTCGAAAAGCGACAATCAATCCCTCAAGTCCATTCAAGTCTTTGGGTGAACCCGAAATCTTGATCAGATACGCCTGTTTTCCTTTTTGGACCTTTCCTGCAGGAAGGGTTTGATTCCACCGGCTTATGGCCTGCATCGCTTGTTCGGGACGGAGGTCCAGGCTCTGCATCTTTTCTCTGTCGAGGGTGATGCGAATTTCAGGGTCAGAGCCGCCCCAGACCTCGATGCCGGCCACGCCCTTGATCGCGCCAAGATTGGCGCCTAATTTTTCCTTGAGCATCTCCCTCAGTTCTTGCAGGGGATATTCGCCGGAGATCGTGTAATGAAGGAAGTCGGGCGTTCTGAAATCTTCCGGCACATAGGGAATGATCCGGGGAAAGCTAGCGCCGTAAGGAAGTCCCTGCCGGACACGAGAGATCCTTTCCCTGATTTCCAAATTGGCGAATTCTAGGTTTGTCTTGGGGTCGAACTCAAGGACGACCGAGGACAGGCCAAAAGACGAGGAAGAACTGATTTTCCTGACGCCTTTGACCAAGGAGGCCATTTCTTCCAAAAGCGACGTGATTTGTGTCTGGATGATCTCGGGCGGGACATCATTCCAAGCTGTTCGGATGGTGATCTGGGGAAAGTCTTCCTTGGGGGCGAGTTCGAGGGGGAGGCTCAGGAACGAATATGCTCCCAGGGAGGCCGCCGCAAGAAATAGCATCACCGTGGCGACAGGACGTTCGACAAAGACTTTCATGGCGTGATCTTTTCCCGCCGGCTCTCTACGAGCTCGTAGAGAACGGGGATCAGGATGAGTGTCAAAAAGGTGGAGAAAAGAAGACCGCCGCTGACCGCCGTGCCGAGAGGCCGTTCGAGCTCTCCGCCCTCGCCCAGACCCAGAGATAGGGGGATCAAACCGAAGATGGTGGTTATCGAAGTCATCAGGATAGGCCTGAGGCGGACTGTACTTCCTTCAACCACGGCTTGTCGGAGGGGCAGTCCGTTACGCCTGAGCTGGTTTGTGTAGTCGACTTTCACGATGGCGTTGTCTGTGACGATCCCGATAAGAACGAGGATCCCGATCACGGAGATCACGTTGACCGTTTGTCCTGTCAAGAACAAGAGCAAAAATGCACCCGAAAGCCCCATGGGAATGGTGAAGATGATGAGGAAGGGATGAAGCAGCGACTCGAACTGGGCCGCCATGACCATGTACACTAAGACAGCGGAAAGGCCAAAGGCCCAGACGAGGCTGCGGAATGACTTGGCCATCTCTTCCAGTTCTCTACCGAAGTCAACCCGATAATTCGGCGGAAGGTTCAACTCCTGGATTTTTTTATTGACCAGAGGCAGGATTCGGCTAATCTTGACGCCGCTCAGGCTGGAGGTGATGAAAACTTCCCGCTGCCCGTTTTCCCGCCGGATCTCCTTTGGCCCCAGGGCGATCTTATAATCGACAAGCTCTCTCAACGGAATGACTCCCCCTCGATAGGGCATCTTCTGGTCGAGCAGCGACTCGATATTTTCTCTGCTCTGTGCCTCCGTCCGCACAACAACATCATATTTTTTGTCCATTTCCCTGAGCTGCGTGGCCATGCGGCCTTGGGCCGCCTCGATGATGGAGGTCCCGATGACATCTGGGGAAAGCTCGAATTTTTCAAGCCTGTCTTTGCGGATCTTGATCAGGTACTCCGGTTTCCCTTCTTCGAGGCTTGAGGTTACATCGGCAATCCCCCGGATCGTCCTGAGCTTCTCGACGAGCGCCGCTGCGAGCCCCTCAAGTATCTCAAGGTTGTCCCCTTTGATTTTCAAGCCCAGTTCGGCCGTTTCAAACGCCAGGAATTGGCCGATGGTCGTTTGCTCCCTTAAGATGGAAAAGCTCAGGCCAGGAATAGACCTCATCCTTTGCCTCAACTGCTCCATCGTCGGCTCAAGCTCGGAGGGGGAGCTGACGATAACCGTTATCCTGGCTGAATTCAAAGAAATGTCCAAATCGAGGTCTTCTTTCGCGCTGATTATTCCAATCTCGGAGAAAAACGCTTTCACCGAGCCATTCTTAACCAGCCATCCTTCGAGCGAAGCGACCAGGTCAGCTGTCTGGGCAAAGGAAAATTCGACAGGAGTTTTGAGCTTGGCCTCGAACGAAGTCACCTTGAGCTTCGGCATGAGCTCCCTCGGCAGCAGCGCTCCCAACAAAAAGGTCAGCAAGAAAAACCCGGTCGAAACCCAGAGAACTCTAGCTTTGTGGTCCAGGCTCCACAGGAGGATGATGTGATAGCGGTGGGTGAATTTCGCATAAAGCATGTTGAATTTTTTGAAAATGAAACGAAA
>CAZOKP010000016.1:3505-12718 GCA_964580435.1 uncultured Eubacteriales bacterium | reverse complement strand
TCCGCCCAGGGACATGATATTGAGGGTGATGTTGTGCATAAAAAGAAGATTGAATGTGGCTATAACTGATATGGCAATTACCACAAAGATGGTGAGAGAGGCGCGTAGCTCCTGGAGAAAAATGAGCAGGACAAAGAACGCCAAGAGTCCTCCGGAGACGACCTCCTCATTCAGCGAAGCGATGGCTTCCCGGATGTATCTGCCCTGCTCGGTGACCACAAGAAGGCCGATCCCGGGGTAATCCTTTCGGACCTGGGCGAGCAGCCCGTCGGCTTTCTTGATGACCTCGACCGTATTGGCTCCTGATTCCTTGTGGACAAGGATGCCGATGCTCTCATTGCCGTTGAGCCGGAACGCACCCTGCCGGTCCTTGACCGAGTCTTTGATGCGGGCGATATCGTGGAGCCTGACGACTCCTCTTGCGTTTATCGTTTTCAGGCCGATTTCACCGATCTCGTCCATGCCTTCGAACTCCCCGACAACGCGGAGCGCGTACTTGAACCTTCCTTTTCGGATATTTCCGCCTTGAAGGCTCCGGTTCGACGCGTCGATCCGCCGTGCGACTTCATCGATGGTCAAGCCGTAGAGGGAGAGAAGTTCGGGTTTCACTTCGACGAGAATCTCTCTCTCCTCTCCGCCAATGACCTCTGCTGCGCCGATACCTTCGATCTGTTCGAGCCTGGGTTTGATCAGCTCCTCCGAGAATTTCTTGAGTTCAAGCAACGAATCCGCGCCCGAAACGGCGATGAGCATGACAGGCCTGCTCTTTGGGTCCAGTGCAAAGATGGTCGGGTTTTCAGCCTCCTCAGGAAGCAGATAACGAGCCTCGTCGAGCTTCTCCCGGGCATGGAGCATGGCAAAATCCATGTTCGTGCCCCAGCCGAATTCAAGGGTAAGGTAGGAGATTCCTTCTCTGGAAACGGATTCAACCCGGCGCATGCCGGGAACACGGCTGACTGCTGCCTCGAGGGGAGCCGTGATAAGCGTCTCGATTCCTTCGGGAGCGACACCGGGATATTGGGCGAGCACGGACAGGCGCGGGTAGTTGATATCGGGAAGCAGGTCCACGCTCAACCGGCTAAGTGAGATGAACCCGAACAGGACGACGGCGATGTAAAACATAAAGGTGGTGACAGGTCTGTCGAGAGCGATTCTGGCCAATTTCATCGCGTTTTATCCTGGCCTGAGACGCTGCGCTGCGGCCGGGGTTACATGTATCTTGAAAAGTTACTGTTTTATGACCTGGATTTTGGCATCGTGCACCAGAGTAAGATGGCCCTCGGTGATGACCATCTCGCCTTCTTTGACTCCGTCGAGCACTTCGGCGTAGTCTTCATTTTCCAGCCCCACCTCGATATACCGCCACTTGGCCAGGCTCTCCTTCGCCACAAAAACGAGTTTTCTTCCCCCTCGAACGAGGAGCGCTTCCTGTGGGACGATGAGTCTATCCCGATAGATGTCAGCGGCGATCTCGACTTCAGCGTGCATGCCGGGCTTGATCTGTTCTTCCCTGTTTTCAACGATAATATGAACCTCGCAGGTCTTATCTCCCGGATCGATGACCGGGCTGACGGCGTCCACTTTTCCCCGAAATATCTTTCCCGGATAGGCAATAAACCTTAAATCCGCTTCTTGTCCGGCGCGGATCTTTCCCGCCTCGGTCTCGAGCACCCTGGCCAGGATTTTGATAGGACTAACGTCAACAAGGGTAAAAAGATCACGGCTGGCTGAGACGGTTTCTTGAGACGAGACCATAATTCCGGTGATGACGCCAGAAAACGGAGCCCTGATTCTCGTCTTATCCAGGTCGAGGAGGGCTATCTTGACATCGATTTCGGCCTGAGTTAGTCCCTTAGCCGAAGCCTGGACGGCTTCTTTCTTCATGCCTGTTTCTATGAGGATCAGCTCATGCTTCTTTTTGGCCTTTTCGAACCCTTCCTTGGAGAGCAGCCGCTTTTCGAAAAGAGAACCCGCCCACAGGAGTTCTTCTTCAGATTTCCGGACTCTTTCAAGGGCCTTGGGGTCAAGCTCTTTCCGGGATCCGGCAAACTGCATTTCCAGGAACATTTCTGAGAGATAGCGCAGGCGTAATGCTTCTGCCCTTTCGAACCTCAATGCATACTCCTCATCCTCCAGCTCCAAAAGGACTTCTCCTTCCCGGACGTGCTTTCCCTCTTTGATCTTCAAGTTCTTGATCCTCCCCGAGACCTCGGCCTTGAGAGCTATTTTTTTCTCCGCGACCGCCTCGCCCGGCGATTTCAATGTGATCACAAGTTTGCCACGCCTGACCGGGACGATTTTGACAGGTGAAGCTGTGTCTTCGCCACTGGAGGCGGTCCCGGCAGGTTCTTTGCCGGGCGCAGCCGGATTTGGCCCTGGCCTCTTGTCGAAGACAAAAAGAAACAAGCCCAAGTTTGTGATGATCACCACGGCAGTTATAGCCAGAATTTTCCTGGGTGTATTCATCTTTTTTTTCTCTGCTTATAAATGACGCCGGGAGAACCCGCATTTCCTCAGAATGCAGAAAGATCTTCGATGTGCAGCTAAAAAACCGTCCTTCAGGGTGTTCATGCCGCGATCTCGTGGGCGTCTTAGTGAGATCGCCAGGACATCGTCGATGTCTATTCGAGCTGCTTAGATAGGACCAACCCGTGCCCGCTGGGATAGAGACCCGGAATAGAAACAGGAAGCAGGCCTTCAACATTAACCTCGCCGAAAATGGCTCTGGCTGCGACTTCTTGAGCCTGGGCCGTGGCTCTGTAAAGGCAGACATAGCCCTCAACATCGGGGAAGTGCCTCAAGAAATAAGGGCTTCCAAAGGAGAGAACGATAACTTTTGCCCGTCCGGCAGCTACCTGTTTGACGAGCTCGATGTGCCTCGGCAAAAGGTCAACACTTCCCTTCGCGGTTTTTAGGCTCGAAAAGAGAGCAAGAATGACTATGCCGGCGTCGGCTGCATTAGTCTTAGCTTCTTGGATGTATTCCTGCCCCGTGAACGCGTCGGCGTAGAAGCTCGAAATTCCGGGTAATCGCTTCTGCACTTCTTCGATAAACGGCCTTCCGGCGTAATAGTCGTCGGGATCACTGCTGAGAGAAAAAACCGCTATTTTTTTCTTCTGCGCGGCCGCAGAGAGAGGAAGGATATTTCCCTCGTTTTTGACCAATGTCACGGACTTCTCGAAAGTGAGTGTCGCCTGTTCGAGGTGCTCCTTTGGGGCCACCTTAAGAGGCAGCTGATTGATATCCACGAGCCTGTTCTTCAGTAGCCCGAGTCTGGCCTTCAGTGCCAGGATCCTTTCGACCGACTCGTTGATCCTTGTTTCTTTGATCGCGCCGGATGAAACGGAGTTCGCCAAAGCTTCGATAACGCTGGAAGGATCAGGAGGAAGGAGGAGCATATCTACCCCTGCCTCCACGGCTTTAAAGGCGGCTTCCTGAGGCGTATAAGTATTGGTTATGCCGCCCATGTTCATCGCATCTGTGACGATAAGCCCCTTAAAACCCAGCTCTTTTCTCAGAAGTTGCGCCAGAATCAAAGGAGAAAACGTCGCCGGGAGCCCCGGGGTCGGGTCCAAGGCGGGCACATAGAGATGAGATGTCATGACAGACAGAACGCCGGCCTGGATTGCTTGAGCGAAAGGATAGAGCTCAACATTTCGCAGGCGGCTCTTGTCCCCTTTTATTGTCGGAAGATTGCTGTGAGAATCCACGTCTGTATCCCCGTGCCCGGGGAAATGCTTGGCCGTGGCGATCAAGCCGTTTTCCTGGCACCCCTTGATGAAGGCCACAGCCAGCCGGCTGACGTCCTCGGGTTTTTCGCCCAGGGAGCGCGTGCTGATGATGGGATTATCCGGGTTGATATTGATATCCACGACAGGAGCGTAGGTCATGTGGATGCCCATCGCTCTCGCCTCGACGGCGGTAATTTTGCCCATCTGATAAGCCAGGTCGTCGGAATTTGTCGCTCCCAAGGCCATGAACGGAGGAAAAAGCGTAGTCCCATTGATGCGCATGGCCGGGCCCCATTCGAAGTCGGCAGCGATGAGGAGCGGGATCCTGGCTTTGGTCTGGAGATAATTGGTGAGGTGGGCGGTTTCATAGACTTCGCCGGCAAAGATTGTCAGGCCGCCGATTTTTTCTTTGGTGACGAGGCCCACAAGCTCCTGGAGGTAATCGCTGTCCTGGTTGACGAACCGGCCGTTGTACTGCCAGCCGATCATCTGGCCGACTTTTTCTTCAATGGTCATTCTGGCCAGCGTCTTTTTGACCCATTTTGCTTCGCCGGAGCTGTATGGACTAAGTTGAGGCTTATAGACCACGGCAGGCGCACAGCTCAGGCTGAAAATGAAAGCAAGGCTGAGGAATAATATTAAAACCGGATGTCTCATTCCGTAATCTCAAGTTCTGGCCGGCGCCGGGCTTATTTTTCAAACTTGATCAGCGCGAAGATGTCCACCTTGGGATGGGCTTTCTTGATGTTTTCGACGCCGCTGAGAAAAGCCAGCTCGACGAGAGCGGCAAAACCAACCGCTTTCCCCCCCAGTTTGTCGACCAGGTTGATAGCGCTGATGGAGGAGGAGCCGGTGGCGATCAGGTCATCGACGATGAGGACGCGCTCGCCGGGCTGGATGCTATCGGCGTGCATCTCGAAATGTTCGACGGCATACTCGTTGGGAGCCCTAACGACGACGGTTTGGCGCGGCAGCTTCCCTTTTTTCCGGATGATGGCAAGCCCCAAGCCCAGTTTGTGCGCGACCGGCGCGGCAAAGAGGAAGCCTCTTGACTCGATGCCGGCGATGAGCTGGGGCCTTTTCTTTTTGGCCCAGGCCGTGATCCGGTTAATGACATATTTGTAGGTGGCCGCGTCCTGGACAACTGGCGTGATGTCCTTGAAACCGATCCCCGGCTTCGGGAAGTCCTGGACTTCCAGGATTTTGTTCTTGACTTTATCGATCATGCCTTTTCCTCTCCAATGAAAGCGCCTTCATTAAAAGCCAAAAACGCCCTTCTGTCAACAACGGCCTGCTTGACATTCGTGTTTTTCCGGATATATCTTTCCGGAGCGACTTAGCCTATTGAGCTTGAATCAAAAATGAATCCAGAGGAGGAGGCTTAATATGCCTTTTCCGATCACAGAGCGTCTCTTTAAACTGCGAGAAAACGGGACCACGGTCCGGACCGAAATCTTGGGGGGAGCGACGACCTTCGTCACGATGGCCTATATTATCGTTGTCAATCCGGCGATCTTGAGCTTTGCCGGAATCCCTCAGGGTCCGAGCACGGTCGCGACGATTCTGGCGGCGGCCTTTGGCTCGCTTTTGATGGGTTTTTATGCGAATCGGCCCATCGCTGTGGCTCCCTACATGGGGGAGAACGCGTTCATAGCCTTCGGGCTGGCGTTGATGGGAATAGGCTGGCAGCAGCGGCTTGGCGCGGTCTTTATCAGCGGACTTGTATTCGCGCTCATTACTCTTCTGCGGGTCCGGTCGTGGCTGGCCAACTCCATCTCCTCGAGCCTGAAACACAGTTTTGCCGTCGGAATTGGGTTGTATTTAGCATTTATCGGGCTGTATGAAACCGGGATCGTGACCAGTTCCGTAGCCGGAATGCCGCCGGAGAAGCTTCTCCGGAGCGGCGCCTCCGTGCTCTCTGCTCCCGATGTGCCCGTCAAGATCGGGGATCTTCGGTCGCCCCAAGTTCTCCTGGCGCTCCTCGGTTTCCTGATCATCAGCATTTTGCTGTATCACAGAATCCGGGGCGGAATCCTTCTTGGAATCGCAGCCACCGCCGTGCTGGGATACGTGACGGGACTGGGAGAAGCTCCGCGCGCTGTTGCGGCGCTTCCTTTCGTCGGCGAATTCAGTCTGGAGGCGATTGCCTTTAAGCTGGACATATTAGGAATGCTCAAGCTCAGTATGCTGCCGATCCTCCTCACGCTTTTTCTCATGGGCTTTCTGGATACACTGGGAACGCTGGTGGGCGTGGGCGCGGCGGGCAACATGGTTGACGAAAAAGGCAACTTTCCCAACATCGAGCGTCCCATGATGGTGGATGCGGTGACGTGCGTGTTCAGCGCCACGGTCGGGACTTCAACCAGCGGCGCCTATATCGAATCGGCCACCGGCATCCGCGAAGGCGCCAGGACGGGGCTTGCGGCCGTGACGACAGCGTTGCTTTTTGTCGTGTCTCTATTTTTCATACCTTTGATTCAGCCTTTGCAGCACCTGCGATATGCTTATGGCCCGGCCCTTATCGCGGTGGGTGTGCTGATGATCGGCTCTATTAAAAAGATCGATTTTAACGACCTCGCAGAGGTGATCCCTTCTTTTGCTACGATCGTCATGATGATTTTCACCTACAATATCGCCAATGGGTTGACAGCTGGGCTTGTCCTCTACCCCCTATTTAAAGTGCTGGCAGGGCGCTGGAAAGAGCTCAACGCGGGGGCGGTCGTGCTGGGGCTGCTTTGTCTAATGTATTATGTCTTCGGGCTGCCGCATTAAACTAAGAAGAGGGGACAATGAATCGGGGAACATCAACCGAGTGGATGAATTAAGTCTGGTGTCCCCCAATTGACTGGGGACCTCTCACCCGCCACGATTCTGCCGGAGGTTCCGTGCTCGAGGATGCCAGAAATTGGATTAGCGCCTCGAATTTTGGGTATAATTTGGGATGAAATCAGGCTGCTATGAATAAGGTCATTTTGTCGCGCGGGCTCCGTTCACGAATCGATTGGCGGCTCTGCTTTATTGCGGATACGGAAGCATTGGCGGGAATGGATGTGCTTCATATTATCGGCGAAGCTGTTGCCGGCGGCGCCACGCTCATCCAGCTTCGGACCAAAAAAAGGGATACTCGGGAGTTCCTTCAGGTCGTGATCAAGGCGGCCGAATTATTGCGGGCCCGAAAAATCCCCTTGATCATCAATGACCGGGTTGATATTGCCTCGGCCTGTGAGGCCGGCGGGGTTCATCTGGGACAGACAGACATGCCTCTCCCCTACGCCCGGAAGATCCTTGGGAAAAAGAAGATCATAGGTATTTCTGTCAGCACTCTTGATGAAGCCAGGGCCGCAGAAAAGGAAGGGGCTGATTACTTGGGAGTTGGGCCGATTTTTCCGACCTCATCAAAAATCGATGTTCCGCCTGTTTTGGGCCTGGAGGGAATCAGAGAGATTAGGGAAAAAACAAAGATCCCTATCCTGGCGATCGGGGGAATTAATGTTGCCAATGTCGGCGACGTTATCTCTGCGGGGGCCAGCGGCGTTGCCGTGATCTCAGCCATCGCCGCCGCGCAAAATCCGCGCGCAGCGGCTACTGAACTTATAGAGGCGATAGGAAAGGTAAACTTAATGAAGTGATCTTGTTTTATTCATAAAAAAATGGGTGGCACAGCGTCAGTCCCCGGAACGTCCGAGCGAATGGTGGCGGGTGGGGGGGTCTTCAGCGAGGACGGATGGGGACGCGCTGTGACAGGACCCATTCTCATTATATGAAAATAAACGCTCGCCCCCAGATTTAGAGAATTGATATTGTGACCCCAATTAGGGTGATTTTTCGGTTGTCGCCTCTTCCCTTCTTGATAATGACCCGAATGGTTTTATAGGCTTTGAGGTCGAACTGGATTTTTTCTCCCCACTCCACGACCACGACTCCCATATCCAGGTAATCTTCCCACCCCAAATCAAGGATTTCCGCATTTTTCTCCAGGCGATACAGGTCAAAATGATAAATCGGGAACCTGCCCTTGTAGATGTTGAGAATTGTGTACGACGGACTGGAGACCTGGCCGATATCGTTTATCCCCAGGCCTGAAGCTAGGCCCTTGGCGAAGATCGTTTTTCCCGCGCCGAGCTCGCCGATGAGAAGAACGACCTCCTTGCCTTTAAACCGCCCGGCCATTTTTTTGGCCACAAGAAAAGTCTCTTCTTCGGAATGAGAGAGAATGGAGGACGCTGGATCAATTTCCCTTTTCGATCTTGTTTTCTTCATGGGGCGGGCTATTGACCGCAATCTACGAAGCTTCAGCCTTGTCCTCCATCGTTTTCAACGCCTGGGGCAGGAAGCGGATAAGATCTCCGGCGACAAGAGCTCTCTCACCTATTTTCTGAGCCGCCATATCCCCGCTCAGGCCATGGATGTAGACGGCCGCGATCGCAGCCAGAAGAGGGTCGCGCAGCTGCATAAGCATAGACGCGATCATGCCGCTGAGCACGTCTCCCGACCCACCTGTCGCCATGCCCGGGTTTCCCGTCGGATTGATGAAGACCCGGCCGTCCGGAGCTCCGACAAGAGTCCTGTATCCTTTAAGCACAAGATAGACGCCGTATCCTTTGGCAAAAGCAGGCACAAGCTCGAGTCTTTTGGCGAGAACCTCGGCGATGGGGAGATCGATTAGCCGCGCGAACTCGCCTGGATGGGGAGTAAGGATCGCCGGCTTCGGGAGTCTTTTCAGGAGATCGCGCTTTTGACCCAGTAAGTTTAACCCGTCGGCGTCGAGCACAACGGGAATATTGATTTTTGGGATGAGCCTCCAGACGAATTGAGCTGTTGCTTCGTTTGTGGAGATTCCGGGGCCGAGCAGAAGGGCGTCTTTCCCTTTAATAAGATTCAACGTTCTGGACAATGCTTCGGCGGAAATCGTCCTTTGCTTGGTTTCTTCTAAAGGCTCGGTCATCAGCTCGACCATTGATCGGGCGACAATGGGCAGGCAGCTTACGGGAGTCCCAACGGTCACAAGACCGGCTCCTGTCTTTAATGCTGCTTTGGCCGCCATGGTCGCCGCTCCGGTTTTTCCGAGAGAGCCGGAGACAATGAAGAGATGGCCGTAGCTTCCTTTATGGGTATCATTCTTTCTTTTTTTGAACGCTGGCAGGATGTCGGCCTTGTCCACCAGCTCCAACCTGAGGTTCGGATCTTCAAGCAGGCGCCGTGGAACGCTGATGTCCGCGACCAGAAAATCTCCCACTATTTCTTCCGCCGGCGGAAAAATGTGAGCGATCTTGGGCGCTGCGAGGGTCACAGTCAGGTCTGCCTTAACCGCAGGTCCGATGATCTCAAAGGAGTCCGAGGAAAGTCCGGAAGGAATGTCGATAGCGAGCTTGAAGGCGCCTGATTTATTGATATCGTTTATGGCCCGGGCATAAATCCCGTCAGCAGCCTCGACGAGTCCCGTGCCGAAGATGGCATCGACAATGATCGTCGCCTCCTGGAG
>CAZOKP010000016.1:0-3405 GCA_964580435.1 uncultured Eubacteriales bacterium | reverse complement strand
AAACCTTGAATATGTGGCGGTGAATGATATCACCGATGCGAAAACACTGGCCCACCTTTTGAAATATGACTCGGTCCTGGGGACTTTCGAAGCCGACGTCAAGGCTACCGCTGACGCCATCGTCGTGAATGGCAAAGAAATAAAAGTTTTCGCTGAAAAAGACCCGGCCAATCTTCCCTGGGGGAAACATGGGATCTGGGTTGTGGTCGAGGCGACCGGAATATTCAAGAAAAAAGAGGAAGCCCTTAAGCACATGCAGGGGGGCGCCAAGAAAGTCATTTTCTCGGCTCCCGCCACAGACCCCGACGCGACCATTGTCATGGGGGTTAACGAGCGCACTTACGACCCTTCCAAACATCACGTCCTTTCCAACGCTTCCTGCACTACAAATTGTCTGGCTCCGGTCGTCAAGGTCCTTCACGAAGCATTCGGCGTCGAAAAAGGATTCATGACCACAATCCATGCCTACACCAATGACCAGAAGATCCTCGATCAACCGCACAAAGACCTTCGGCGGGCCAGGGCTGCGGCTGTTTCTCAAATACCAACTACTACCGGCGCCGCCAAGGCTGTGGGCCTGGTGCTGCCCGAGCTCAAGGGCAAAATTGATGGAGTCTCCATCCGCGTTCCGACCACCGATGTTTCTCTCGTCGATTTTGTCGCCATCCTCAAGAAAAAGACTAATGATAAAGAGGTCAACGAAGCCTTCAAGAAAGCGGCCGAAGGAAAACTCAAGGGTATTCTCGATTTCACCATGGAGCCCCTTGTGTCCGTTGATTTTCTGCACAACCCGCACTCCGCCATCGTCGACGGCGATTTGACTCGAGTCATGGACGAAACCCTGGTCAAAGTCTTCGCCTGGTATGATAATGAATGGGGGTATTCCCGCCGGCTCGCCGACCTGATCAATTACATTTCACGGTGACAACGATGAAGCATCTTGAGGATTTGGACTATAAAGGCAAAATGGTCTTTCTCCGGGTGGATTTCAACGTCCCTCTGGATGATAACGGGAATATTCGCAATGACGCCCGGATCAAGGCCTCCCTTCCTACGATCAATTACCTCATCGGCCGGGGCGTCAAGCTTGTTCTTGCCTCCCATCTCGGTCGGCCGAAGGGAAAACCGGACCCCAAGATGAGCCTCAAGCCGGCAGCCAAAAGGCTCGGCGAACTTATCTCGGCCGATGTCCTCATGGCGCCTGACTGCATTGGCGAGGCCGTTGACAAGCTCAAACAGGAACTCAAGCCCGGGCAGGTCCTCCTCCTCGAAAATCTCCGGTTCCATCCCGAGGAAACAGCCAACGACGCAGGATTCGCCCAGAAGCTCGCCCTGGACATTGATTGCTATGTCAATGATGCTTTTGGCTCCTGCCATCGCGCCCACGCTTCTGTTGCAGCCATCACCCAGTTCGTGAAGGAAAAAGCGGCTGGCTTTCTCCTCGAGAAAGAGGTGGAGTACCTGAGCAAAGCCATCCATTCGCCCGCCAAGCCGTACGTCGCTATTCTCGGCGGCGCAAAAGTCTCTGATAAGATTGATGTCATCCAGAATCTTCTGAACAAAGCCGACAATATTCTCATCGGCGGAGCGATGGCTTACACGTTTTTCAAGGCCCAGGGATATGAGGTGGGGAAATCGCTCGTCGAGGACGACAAATTGGCGCTTGCGCAGGAGATCCTCAAGAAAGCCAAAGAAAAGAAAGTGAACTTTTTTCTCCCCTTGGACCATCTCCTGGCCACTGGCATCGACAAAGACGCCCAGACCAGGCTGGCCGATTCCTTTCCTTTTCCCGCAGATTGGATGGCCGTTGATATTGGACCGAAAACTGTGGCCGAATATAGCAAAATAATCGCCGAGGCCAAGACGATTTTTTGGAACGGCCCTCTGGGTGTCTTTGAGATCGATAAGTTCTCCCGGGGGACGATTAAAATCGCTGAAGCCGTGGCCGCCTCAAAAGCCGTTTCTATTGTCGGCGGTGGAGATTCCATCGCTGCCATCGAAAAGGCAGGGGTCAGCAAGAAAATTTCTCATATCTCAACAGGCGGAGGAGCGTCTCTCGAATACCTGGCCAACGAGACGCTTCCCGGGATTGAGGCGCTTGAATATGAAAAATAGACGCCCTTTTATCGCCGGAAACTGGAAGATGTACATGACCTCGGCTGAGGCGCGGGGGTTGGCGGCGGCGATCGGCCAAGCCAGCCAGGGGCTTCAGGAGGCCGAATTGGTGGTCGCTCCGCCATACACAGCCTTGAACGAGGTCGGCAGGGTTCTCGTGGGGAGCTCGGTTCGGTTGGCCGGGCAAAACCTGTTTTGGGAAGAAAAAGGAGCCTATACAGGGGAAATCTCCGGCCCGATGCTCAAGGATAGCGGATGCCTTTATGTCATTATTGGACATTCCGAAAGACGCCAATATTTCCAGGAAACGGATGCGGACGTCAACAAGAAGATCAAGGCGGCCATGAAATTCGGGCTCTTGCCGATCGTCTGCATCGGCGAATCTCTCGACGAAAGAGAGCGGAGTGAAACCATGACCAAGGTTTCCAGGCAGGTTGAGGGAGGACTCGAAGGAATCGATGCCGATGCCTTCCGCAAGATCATCATCGCCTATGAGCCGATCTGGGCTATCGGCACCGGAAAAACAGCCACCCCCGCCCAGGCCGAGGAAGTCCACGCTTATATCAGAGAAAGATTGGCCCAAAAGTATGGAAATGGCCTGGCCGACTGTGCTATAATCCTCTACGGCGGCTCGGTCAAGCCGGCGAATTCGTATGCTCTCCTGAGCGAGAGAAACATCGACGGCTTCCTCGTCGGAGGGGCGTCGCTTGAAGCTGAGTCGTTTATCCAGATTACAAGAGAAGCCATTAAGGCTTTTAAGGAAAAAAAGTGAGCGCTATAATTCTTGTTATTCATATTGTTATTTGCATCATTCTCATTATCGCTGTGCTGCTTCAATCCGGCAAGGCGGCTGACCTGGCCGGAGCTTTCGGAGGCGCGGGCAGCCAGACGGCGTTCGGACCCCGGGGGACGGCGACCATCCTTTCCAAAGTGACAACCATATGCGCCGTGCTGTTTATGATCACATCCATGGGACTCTGGATCCTGTCCCTTAAAGGCCAGAAGTCGGTTGTCAGAGGAGAGGAGCCCACAAAGCAGGCTGCTCCGGCCGCAACGGACGTGAAGAAAGAAGCCCAGGCCCCTGCGACTGCTCCAGCCACTAAGAAAAAGGAAGACGAGCAAAAACAGCAGCAACAACCGCCGGCTCAGCCAGAAACGCCGAAAAAAGAGACCACAGAAAACCCAAATAAATGAATGAATGCCGAAGTGGTGGAATTGGCAGACACGCTAGCTTGAGGGGCTAGTTCCTGGTATACGGGAGTAGGGGTTCGAGTCCCCTCTTCGGCATTT
>CAZOKP010000015.1:26671-42669 GCA_964580435.1 uncultured Eubacteriales bacterium | reverse complement strand
CGCTCGTCGCTCATACGGACTTCTCACCACATCATCCCTCCCCTCATCCCCCGGGGAGACCAAAACCGTGCCACCCACGCCTTGATGCTTGCTGATCACATGGCCTTCTACGCCCACACCCCTCGCCTTATCTCTAAGGCACGCGAATTTGCCTTTTGCCCAGCGTGGGTCCTGTTATGGTGCGTCCCCCTCCGCTGTTGACAGAAAAAGGCCTTTAGAGAATAATTCAACCGGTTGATTAAGGCATGATCGAAAAAAGAACTCTCAAGAACAAAGCCTCGCTCTCGGGGGTCGGCATCCATTCCGGGAAGAAGGTCACCATGACTCTGAAGCCCTCTTCCAGGGGAGAGATCCTCTTCCGCCGGCTGGACCTTGGCGGCGCCGAAATAGCCGTAGATCCCCGCAAAGCAGAGGTTGGGAACTGCCTGACCTTGGTTTCGAAATCCGGGCTCGTCCAAACGATCGAGCACCTGATGGCCGTCCTGTATATTTTTGGCATCGACAGCTTGGAGATAGAACTCAACGGGCCGGAAATCCCGATTATGGATGGCAGCGCGGCTCCCTTGGCCGAGGCCATCCTCCGCGAAGGCATCAGCCCCCTCCCCGCAAAGAGGAAGGCGGTGAAAATTCTCAGGGCCCATACTCTTACTGAAAATAAGGCCAGCCTCTCTTTCTCTCCTGATCAGGATTTCCGTGTCACGTATTCGATTGATTTTCCCCATCCTTTGATCCGCCGGCAAGAATATTCTCTTGCCTTGACCCAAAAAGCTTTCCTCGCCGAGATCGCCCCGGCCCGGACTTTCGGGTTTCTAAAGGACGTTCCGGAGCTTCATAGGCGGGGGCTGGCTCAAGGGGGGACTTTTGAGAACGCTGTCGTTCTCGATGACGAAAAGGTCATCAGCGGCCCTCTCCGGTATCCCGACGAATTCGTCCGGCATAAGGTCCTGGATTTGATCGGCGACCTGGCGCTCCTCGGGCATCCCCTGCTGGGCCATTTTACGGCCGACCGGGCCGGCCACAGCCTTCACCTCAAGGCCGTCCATTTCCTCCTCGAAAACCCGGACTTCTGGACTTTCGAAGAGACGGCCTACCCCCGTCATCTGAGTGGCTGAGGGGAAATTTTCTTGTAAAATGCAGCCTTCTGCGCTAAAATGGATCTCGCAAATTTCGATTCCGGGAGATCAGAGTGAAGGAAGAAAAAGCCAAAAAAGACAGCTATGAAAAAGCCCTCTCAGTCTACGGCGAGGCTATGAAAGAGTTTCATAAGGACAGAATGGATAAAGCTCAGGAATTGCTGAAATCTTTCCTCGAAAAGTACGATACGGAGAAGGAACTCGTTGACCGGGCCAAGATCTATCTCGAAATCGCGAGGGAGAAGGGGAAAAAGGAAACCGTTTCCCTGAAGACAAGCGATGATTATTTTCACTATAGCGTCTACAAGATGAACATGAAAGATTATGAAGGGGCCTTGAAATTGCTGGAGAAAGCGCTGGAGATGAAAGAGGATGAGGGGAAAGCCTATTATCTTATGGCCAATGTCCATGTCCTCATGGGAAACACGGAAGAAGCTCTGGAACATCTGAAAAAAGCCTTCCAGCAAGACAAATTCTATAGAATCCTGGCTCAGAATGAGACAGATTTCGAGCCTCTCTGGGAAGATAAAAAATTCAAGCTCATCACCCGCATGACATGAGCGGACGCATCCTGGCCATTGTCTTTGCCTCAAAGCGAGAGGTGGAGGGCAGGGCGGGGGCATTCGAGCCCCTGCCTCCATTATTGGGAAAATCCGTGCTTCGACTCACGTTGGATACTGTGTCCTGCCTGAAGCCGGAGAAACTCTGGGTTGTTCCAAGAGACATAAAGGGCGATATCTTGCCGGCAAAGGAGTTTCTCAAGAGCCGCCGGGGGAAAAATGTCCTGGTCCTGGATTCCCGGCGTCCTCTCTTGAGCGCGCATTCCTTGAGGTCTTTGTTGCACCTCCATCAGAAGGAAAGAAATTCCTTGACCAGGATAAAGGCTAATGTCCATGGCAGGGAAGTTGACCTGGGTGTTTATATTTTCAGAATGGAAGACTTTGCGGAAGCTCTCAAGGATGTCGGCAGCCGTCGAAAAAAACTACGTTCGCTATCTGTTATCATCCAGGCACTAGGCAGCGGCAAGAAGAAAACGGGCGTTTTCGTGTGTCCTCGGCCCGAGGAAGCTCTGGCCGTCGAGACCGCTCGAGAGGCGGCGGCAGCCATGCGCATTCTCCGGGAGAGAAAATTGCGCGAGCTCGAAGCGAACGGAGCGCTTGTGCTCGACCCTGCTTCCACTTGGATAGACCAGGACGTCCGCATAGGTAGGGGGACGGTCCTCTATCCTTCAGTCGTCATCGAAGGGAGATCGCGCCTGGGAAAAGAATGCCGGGTTTATCCGTTCGTCCATCTGATCAACACGCGTGTCGGCGACCGGGTTAAGATCTTAAGCTCGACTATGATCGAAGAAAGCACGATCGAAGATGACGCCCAGGTCGGCCCGTTCACGCATTTTCGGCCCAAGACGGTTCTGCGGTCGAAGACCAGGGTGGGGAATTTTGTGGAGATGAAGAACACCGTATTCGGCAAGGGATCCAAGGCCGGACATCTTTCCTATCTCGGGGACAGCGTCGTCGAGGAGGACGTTAACATCGGAGCCGGCACGATCACCTGCAATTATGACGGTTTTAAAAAGTCTCAGACCATCATCGGGCGGGGAGCCTTTATCGGCTCCGGCACCGAGCTTATCGCCCCCGTCAAGGTGGGGAAGAATGCGTACGTTGGAGCCGGTTCTACAATCACGGAAGATGTTTCGCCCGGAGCCTTGGCCGTGGCCCGCAGCCGTCAGGTTGAAAAGCCCGGCTGGGCCAGGAAAAGGATGAAGAGATAATGTGCGGGATTATCGGCTATTTGGGGCCAAAAAACGCGGTTTCTGTCTTAGTCGAAGGGCTGAAAAAACTTGAATACAGAGGCTATGATTCGGCCGGCCTTGCCGTCGTCCGGGATAATGAGATCCAATTGCGAAGGGTCAAAGGAAAAATCCGCGCGCTCGAAGAGAGCCTGCAGGATTCTCCCCTCGAGGGAAGCTACGGGCTTGGCCATACTCGCTGGGCAACCCATGGCCGCCCGAGCGAAGAAAACGCCCATCCTCACCGGGACTGCTCGGGCACGCTTGCCGTTGTCCATAACGGCATCATCGAAAACTATCTGACGCTCAAGGAAAAGCTCAAACAGGAAGGGCATACATTCGTCACTGAAACCGATACCGAGATTATCGCCCACCTTATCGAGAAATATTTCGCCGGTTCTCTGGAGGAGGCCGTGCGCCGGGCTCTGCATGAGCTCGAGGGCGCCTATGCCATAGCGGTTCTTTCGACCAAAGATCCTCGCAAGATCGTGGCAGCCAAGATGGGACCTCCGGCTGTCGTGGGAATTGGAGAAGGGGAGACTCTCATCTCGTCTGATATCAATCCTATCCTCAGCCATACCAACCGGGTCGTTTTCCTTGAAGACGGAGATATGGCCGTCCTGGAAGACAAAGGTGCCAGCTTTTTTGACCTGGAGGGGAATCCCCTGAGTAAAAAGGTCGATTATCTCGCCTGGAATCCTGTGATGATCGAAAAAAAAGGCTTCAAGCATTTCATGCTCAAAGAAATCTTCGAACAGCCCCAGGTCATTCGGGACACCCTCGAAGGAAGGATCTCCCAAGATTCAGGAAAGGTCTATCTTGAAGATATCGGGATCTCTCCCAAAACCCTGCGGGCTATTCAGCGGATCGTCATCATCGCCTGCGGGACATCCTACCATGCCGGGCTGGCGGGCAAGTATTTCATCGAATCGCTCGCTCACGTGCCCGTGACTGTGGAATATGCCTCCGAATATCGGTACCACGATTTTCTTTTGGACGACAAGGCTCTCGTCATCGTCATTTCTCAATCCGGAGAGACTGCCGACACACTGGCGGCGCTCCGGGCCACCAAGAAATCAGGCGCTCTTGCCCTGGCCGTCTCCAATGTGATGAATTCCTCCATTCCCAGAGAGGCCGATGCTGCGCTCTACACGCATGCCGGTCCCGAAATAGGCGTCGCTGCCACCAAGACCTTTTCTGCCCAGTTGGCCGCGCTTGCTCTTTTCGCCGCTTATTTAGCCCAATCCAAGAGGAGGATGGATGAGGGCTTGAGTTTCCCGATCATCCAGGACTTGTTGCGGATTCCCCACAAGATGGAGAGAATATTGACCGAGTCCAGACACCTTGAGGAATTCGCCCAGCGTTTTCTCACGTATTCTCATTTCCTATATCTTGGGCGCTGGGTCAGTTTTCCGGTGGCTTTGGAAGGAGCCCTCAAGCTCAAAGAGATCTCCTATATCCATGCTGAGGGCTATGCCGGCGGCGAGATGAAGCATGGGCCGATCGCCCTGATCGACAAGGAAATGCCCACCCTGGTCATCGTGCCCAAGGACAGAGTCTACGAAAAAATGCTCAGCAATATTTCCGAGATCAAAACAAGATTAGGTTATATCCTTGCGGTCGCTTTTGAAGATGATAAAGAGATCTCCGGCCATGTGGACGACGTCATCCGCGTTCCTTCTGTTTCCCCGATCTTGAGCCCCTTTTTGACGATTCTACCCCTTCAGCTTTTTGCCTATCATATCGCGGCCAAGAGGGGTGCGGATGTTGACCAGCCTCGAAATCTGGCCAAAAGCGTCACTGTAGAATAGCGGCCTTTCTTTTTTCTTTATTTCCTATCGCTTTTTCGCTGATACCTTGTTTATTGTCTTTCTGCCAGGGGACGTAATCGCTCGGCCCGACATGGACATTTTCCGGGTCGATGCTCAACCCGCGCGCTTTAATCCGAGACACAACGGCATTGGTCTTGGAAATCTTCTTGGAGTAATTTCTTCTGCATTCATTGTTCGAACGGCTTGCGAATAAGCTACACATGAGGCGGAGCGGCCCTTGCGCCGCAAGGGGGGGCCCGCCGAAGTGCGGCAGCTTCATCCGCGTGTTAGATGGCAAAGACGCAATGTCATTCCGCATTTGCCACGATGTACACGTACCGCAATCTGCCCTTTCCCGTGTTTACCACGTTGTGCTCCGTCCGCGGCGGGCAATACGCTAGGGTGCTGCCTCTTAATTTCAGTATTGGCCCATTCGTGATCACCATCTCCCCTTCACCTTCCAACACCAGCAGGACCTCTTCGTATTTCTCCGTATTGTGCGTTCCGACAGACTTGCCAGGATCTAGTATGACAAGCCCCGAGTGCATTGTTACGGTTTCTGGCGGTCCGCCAAGCAATCTCATGTATTCGTTCGTCTCAGGATCCAAAATGATCAACTTGGGCACGGGTGCTGGATGGTCTAATTGCATTGCGCCAACCATAGAGGCCGTCGCGAGGATGCATATCATGCCCAGAGAACTCAAAATAGCGAATACGGATTTGGTTGAGGTTCGCATTCTCCCTCCATTTTCGTTTTGTCCATCTAACTGCTAATATATAGCATGCTGTATATTAGTAGTGACGCCTTCGAAAAGGCAAGATGAGCTATATAATGCCAAACGCAACGGCGAGCAAATTTGAATTCCCGATCGGATACCAGGCCTTTCATAAAGACCAGTTTTTCAATTATCAACTGAATCGCTGGTATTCTCTCGGATATGCAAGGTTTGAGGATATGAAAGCAGCCGGTCAGACTGTAAGAACGTTTCAGGAATGGAAAACTGAGATGTTAAAACTTGCGGATAGAGCGCTCTCTGAAGACAGGCTTCTGAATGCAGCCTTTTATTATCGCGCAGCTGAGTTTTATACTTTTTCGGATGATCCCGATAAAGAATCTCTCTATGATAAATTTATCAATCTTTTTTATACGGTTTTTAAGAATGACAAAATTGAGAGATTTGAAATACCCTATAATGAGGCATTTCTTCCTGCAATAAAAATACCTCCCATGATAGATAAGAGAGGAACTATTGTTGTGCACGGGGGCTTTGATTCTTTTATCGAAGAGTTTTACTCGTGGATGAGATATTTTTCAGATCGTGGTTATGAAGTTATTGGATTTGAAGGCCCTGGGCAAGGCGCTGCACTAAAAAAACACAGTCTCGCATTGGATTACAAGTGGGAGAAACCGACAAAGGCCGTCCTGGACTTCTTTAACCTTGATGATGTGACATTGCTTGGAATCTCGATGGGCGGATGGTTTTGTTTCCGTGCGGCCGCATTCGAGCCCCGCATAAAGAGAGTCATCGCTTCGGGTATTGCCTATGATTACATGAAATTCCCCAATATTCTCGCTCGATTCATCATGAGAATATTCTTTCTTTATTTCAGGGGTTTCACAACCAAAGTGACCATGAAGAAGATGGCCAAGGACAAAAAGCATAAGTGGGCGCTGGGCAATCTGATGTATATCACCCAAAAGAAAACACTTTTTGAAGCGGTTGACGTTGCGGCACAGTTGAATGAGCATAACCTACATTCGGAAATGATAAAGCAGGATGTTCTGATTTTGACTGGAAGAGAAGACCATTTCATTCCATTCAAGATGCACTCCATGCAGCTCAAAGCATTAACGCAGGCTAAATCCGTGACAGCAAGGGTGTTTTCAAAAAGAGAGCAGGCTCAAAATCATTGTCAGATCGGGAACCTGGGTCTTGCGCTTGAGGTTATGGCAAACTGGATCGAAAAAATATCATAAAATAACTATCTCTTTTTTGCCGCCGCCTTTTTCTTGGGCTTAGGCCTGGGCTTTTCCACTTTTTTTTTCCTGTAGGCCAGGATGAATTTTTCAGTCAATTCCCTGGCCTCTGTATCAGTATACTGTTTGGGAGGGGACTTCATGAAATAGGAGGCCGGTCCGAAAAGCGCTCCGGAGATGCCGTGGTCCAGGGCCAGCTTGCAGCAGCGGATGGCGTCGATCACAACGCCCGCAGAGTTGGGCGAGTCCTCCACTGACAGCCGGCACTCGAGAGAGGTGGGCACATCGCCGAAATGGCGGCTTTCGATCCGCAGGAAGCAAATTTTGTTGTCCTTCTGCCAGGGAACGTAATCGCTCGGCCCGACATGGACATTTTCCGGGTCGATGCTCAACCCGCGCGCCTTGATCTGGGAAACCACGGCATTCGTCTTGGAGATCTTCTTGGAGTAAAGGCGCTCTCTTTCCAGCATGTTGAGAAAATCCGTGTTCCCGCCCGTGTTTAGCTGATAGGTCCGATCGACCAGCATGCCCCGGTCAAGATAGAGGTTCGTCAGTGTGCGATGGAGGATGGTCGCTCCTACCTGGGACTTGATGTCGTCGCCGATTATAGGCAGCCCTTTTCCTATAAAGCGCTTCTGCCAGTATTTTTCGCTGGCGATGAAGACGGGAATGCAGTTGACAAAAGCGCAGCCCGCGTCCAGGACCTGCTCGACATACCACTTGGTGGCCTCTTCGCTTCCCACCGGAAGGTAGCTGACGACGACGTCGGTTCTTGTTTCTTTGAGGATGGCTACGATATCGGCCGTGGCTCCGGGAGCCTTCTGGATGATCTGAGAGAGGTATTTCCCCAGCCCGTCATGGGTCATCCCACGCTGCACTTTCACGTTCAAGTAGGGGACAGAAGAGAACTTGGTTGTGTTATTCGGCCAAGTAAAAATGGCTTCGCTCAGGTCTATTCCCACTTTGTTCTTATCGATGTCGATGGCAGCTGAGAACTCGACGTCACGAATATGATAGCCGCCGAGATTGATGTGCATGACGCCGGGAATGAAATCCGTTTCCTTGGCGTTCTTATAGTATTCGACCCCCTGGACCAGAGACGAGGCGCAGTTCCCCACGCCGATGATGGCGACTCTGATTTTGCTCATGCTTTCAAACCTCCTTCTCCCTTTTCCTTTTGGATTTCAATTTTTCGAACGTAGAGAGTTCTTTCGAAGGCCGTAAAATTGGAAATGAGGGCGATGGCCGTCAATACCACGATCATGGCCGGGTCAAAGACCTTGAAAATGGAGCCGATCAGAGTGCCGAGAATGAGAAGAAGAATCCGTTCAGCCCTTTGCATAAACCCGACCTTGCACTCGATGCCCAGGCCTTCAGCCCGGGCGCGGGTGTAGCTGACCATCGTGGACCCGAGGAACGTGAAGAACAGTATCCAGAGAGGCCACCGGTTTCTGAAATATACAGCCAAGCCAAGGTATATAAAGAACTCCGAGTATCTGTCGAGGGTCGAATCGAAAATGGCGCCGTAAAGGCTCTTTTTATTGGCTTGGGCCGCCACTTTGCCGTCGACAATGTCAGAGACACCGCTGATGATGATTAAGACAGCCGCCCAGACATGGAGATTGATGGCGAAGAGAAGGCCCGCTCCCATTCCGGCCAGAAGACCCAAGAAGCTGACCACATTGGGGCTGACATGTAACTTGACCAAGACATTGGCCAGGCTGCCCATCTTGGCCATGAACCAGTCATACAACTTTGTGGGCAGGATGCCCAGGATCCGGACTTTGTGGGTGGCTGTCTCTGTTCCTACGGTCTGGGTCATCGGAATCATGAAAGATTTATAAAATTAATCCAAAATCAATCAGGAATCAAGCCCCCTCTCTACTCGATCTTGATTTTCTTCTTCGTTTCCGCTTTTTGCCCTTCCCTTTTTTCCAGGCACTCGATCCGGGCGTCGATCAAGGAGCGGACGGCGAGGAGAAGCTCTTTTTTGGCTTTGAGGAGATGGTCCTGGGCTTTCGTCGGGATGAAAACCCTGAACAGCTCTTCGGGGATGGCGATCTTGATCTCGCGCATTTTCTCAGCGGCCATGCTCAGACCTCCTTTTAGACTTTATAACGATTTAATTAAAGGTGATATTCAACCTCTCGCTGACGAATTTGGCTTGCTTGATCGTGCGGTTGACAAGGACCCGCGGGAGAAGGATGGTCCTTTTGATCGTGCCCACCCTGATGAACAGCTCCTCTCCCTTTTGCGTCAGGTCCAGCTTGCTTTTTTCCACGAAAGGCAGGTGCAGAGAGAGAACATATTTTCCGTCTTCTTTTTTGATCCGGATGGGTTTTTGAGCGAAGAAGAGCCGGGCAGGGTCGGCTCCCCTGTAAACGCTTTCAGCCATTTTTTCGAGGAGCGGGACTCCGACGATCTCTTGGCTGTAAAGCTCCGCACTCAGGATGGGAACCGGCGCGAAGCTCTCTTCGATCTGATGCCGGTAGGCTTCCTGGATCGACTTCCACTTTTTGAAATAGGGGTCCTCGACCGACGGGGGAAGCAACCGGTTGACGATGATCAGGTCGACCCCATACCCGAACAAGCTGAAGAATGTATACGCGCGCTGGGCCTCTTTAATAACCATTTTTTCTGGATTGATGACCAGGCGGATCGAGGTCTTTTGGCTGTCCTCGAGGATTTCTTTCATGTCGGCGAGCTGGGTGGTCAGTTTTTGCATCGCTTCAAAAACGCTGTCCTGGGGAAAAGGGAACGGAAGAATCCGGTTGGCCACAGGCCGCACGGCCTTGGCCGCGGTCCTCTGGATGGGGAAGATGTGTTTCAGATACCAGCCGGTGATCTCCGGCGCGCTGAGGAGGCGAAGCGTATCGCCGGTCGGAGCGCAATCCACGATGATGACGTCATAATCACAGCTCTGGCTGTAACGGCGGATTTCCATGAGGCTGAAGAGCTCCTCCATGCCCGGGAAAACGCTCAGTTCTTCGGCCTCGATTGTATCGATCCCCTGGGAGGCAAAAAGGGCCGTGAGGTAGGTTTTGATCTCGCCCCATTTTTTCTCGATTTCCTCAAGGGCGTTGACTTCCTGGCCAAAAAGGTTGGCGGTGATCTTTTTCGGCGTGTTTTCGAGCTGGACCTCGAAGGAATCGGAGAGACTGTGGGCGGCATCCGTGGAGATGACAAGCGTCTTATACCCCCGGCGGGCGGAAAGAAGGGCCGTGGCCGCAGCCAGGGTTGTCTTCCCGACACCCCCTTTTCCGGTGAATAATATGGTCCGCATTAGCCCAGATTGATTCTATCACTCCCGGGGACAAAGGACAAGCCGGGGCAGTTCTTCGACCCAAATTGCCCCCAGGGCTCGCCAACGGGTCCTATCGCGGCACACCCCCCAACATCCTCGCGGCCCATTCTGTTGATTACGCAAACAGAAGTTCCGGAGGAATCAAACGCTCCGGGCGTTGGGGGCCCCCCGGCCGCGCCACCCATTAGGTGTTGCCCTGATTATCGGTAGCCTTTTGAAAACATCTCATCTATGGATGGCAACAATTTTCATAGTCGATTAACCCAAATAGCCACCTCGCAATTTGACAAGCCCAAAGTCTTGTGTCAAATTTTCTTTAATTTCTTTTTAGATTAGGCTTATGCTTCCAGAATTATGGAGGAATCGATGAAACCGACGAGCCCCCACAAAGTGAAGATCTTTTTATTTATTTTTCTGATTGCGTCGCTATTGATCCTGACTTGGAGCTGTGCCAAGGAGCGCAACGCAGTCGTTGAAAAGAGCGTCGCCGCCGACAATGATGCCCGGATGGCCTGGTGGCGGGAGGCCCGTTTCGGGATGTTTATCCACTGGGGGCTTTACGCCATCCCCGCAGGCGAATGGAACGGCGAGACGAACCACGGCGAGTGGATCCGGACGACGGCCCAAATCCCGCTCGGGGTTTATGACAAGTTCGTCGGCCAGTTCAATCCTGTGAAATTCAATGCCGATGAATGGGTCCGCACCGCCAAGGAGGCCGGGATGAAATATATCGTCATCACCTCCAAACATCACGACGGTTTCTGTCTTTTCGACTCCAAATATACGGACTTTGATATCATGTCGACGCCGTTCCAGCGGGACGTCCTCAAGGAGCTTGCCGAGGCCTGCCGCCGCGCCGGGATCAGAATGTGCTGGTACCATTCGATCATGGACTGGCATCACCCCGACTATCTGCCCCGCCGGGATTGGGAAACCAGCCGGTCCGCGGAAGGCGCCGATTTTCGCCGCTACATTCAGCACCTGAAGAATCAGCTCAGCGAGCTCGTGGGAAATTATGGAGAGATCGGAGTTCTTTGGTTTGACGGGGAGTGGGAGAGCACCTGGAATCATGAATACGGCAAAGAGCTCTACGATTATGTGCGCAGCCTCCAGCCCGGCATCATCATCAACAACCGGGTGGATGTCGGGAGGTCCGGAATGGAAGGTCTCACCAAGAAAGGAGACTATGTCGGCGATTTCGGGACGCCGGAGCAGGAAATTCCTCCCCAGGGGCTGCCGGGCGTTGACTGGGAGACCTGTATGACCATGAATGATCACTGGGGCTACAATAAATACGACCAGAACTGGAAGTCCGCCGAGGACCTCCTCCGAAAATTGGCGGATATCGCTTCAAAGGGCGGCAACTTCCTGCTCAACGTCGGGCCCACGGCGGAAGGCCTGTTCCCGCAGCCGAGCGTCGAACGTCTTCAAGCCATAGGAAAATGGATGAAGGTAAACGGCGAGTCCATCTACGGCACCGAGGCGAGCCCGTTCAGGTCCCTGGAGTGGGGGAGATGCACGAAGAAGCCTGTTCAGGGCGGGACCCGGCTCTATCTCCATGTTTTCGACTGGCCGGAAGAAGGCAGGCTGGTTGTGCCGGGAATCTATAATCGGCCGCGCCGATCCTATCTTTTAGGCGACGGGCAGAAGAAAGATTTGGAGGTTGTGCGGGAGGAGGATGCTCTGGTGATCGCCGTGCCGGCCGAGGCCCCGGATGCCATTAACAGTGTCATCGTGCTTGAGGTGGCCGGCAAACCTGATGTAAACGACCCGCCGACGGTAGCGGCGGACCAAAATATCTTTGTTGACGCCATCGACGTCAGAGTTTCATCCGACCGGGAGAACGTTGAAATCCGGTACACTCTTGACGGAAGCGAGCCGGGAGCGGACTCGCCGAGCGTCAGCGGGCCGATCCATTTGACTCAGAGTGCGACGGTCTCGGCGCGCTGCTTCCGCAAGGGGAAGCCGGTGAGCGGAACCGCGAAAGCTGCGTTTGCCCAGGTGGAGCCGAGGCCGGCTGAGGAAGCGGCGGACGTGGAGCCTGGAATCAGCTATTCCTATTGCGAGGGCGACTGGGATCGCCTTCCTGATTTCAGCGCCATCAAGCTAGTCAAGAAGGGCATGATCGCGAATTTTTCTTTCGCGCCAAGAAACAGGGGTGAGCATTTCGGTTTCTTGTATTCCGGGTTCGTCCGCGTGCCTGTCGACGGCGTCTATACCTTCTTCACAGATTCCGATGACGGGAGCCGGCTCTATATCGGCGATGAGCTGGTGGTCGATAATGACGGCCTCCACGGCATGCTCGAGAAAAAGGGTTCTATCGCCCTGGCCGCCGGGGTTCATCCGATCCGCGTCATTTATTTCAACAAAACGGGCGGAAACGGACTGAACGTCTCCTACCAGGGCTCCGGAATAGAGAAAATGCCCATTCCTGATGCAGCTCTATTTCGCCGTCCTATCACTTAGGGTCAGGTCTCCATTCTTCACTTAACCGGAATTGGTGACGGTTATCGAATTGCCGATTTCCGCTAAAAGATGGAATAAATAGATGACTGTCACGATTTATTGTCATATAGGCCTCTTCGAAGTTTCTCGTGGTGCTGCTGGTGGCACTCCTCGGCCGGATAAAATGCTGAGGCGGGCACGACCTGGGTAGCGATTGGCTTGTCGTACTTCTCCGACTTCGCCAGGCCTTCAATCATTCTCAGAGCGGCCTCTTTTTGTTCATCGCTGTGATAGAAAATCGCCGACCTGTATTGCCTCCCGATGTCCGGGCCCTGCCTGTTGACCTGGGTGGGGTCATGAAACAGGAAAAAATATTCGAGGAGCCGGGTATAACTCACGACTGCTGGGTCAAAGATAATCTCGATGGACTCGGCGTGCCCGGTCTTGTCCGTGCAGACCATCTCGTAAGTCGGGTTTTCACCCTTTCCGCCGGTGTATCCGACACGCGTGGAGATGACGCCTCTGACCTTGCGGAACTTGTCTTCCACCCCCCAGAAGCAGCCGGCGGCAAAAGTGGCCGTTTCCGCTTTCCGGGCTTGGTGAATTTTCTCAGAAGTTGTAGCCGGAGCCCGGGACTGACTGGAATCTTCTTGCTGGAAGCGTGATGCCTGAACTCTCGCCTGATCCTGTATCTTTCTCTCCGGATTATTCTTGTTCTTGGATAATAGGGGAGTCACGATTTCTTTAGGCCCTGTCCTTACCGCAGCCGGCATAAAGTCCAGTGCGAGCGAGTTTATGCAATAGTGCTTGTGCGTGGGAGCGGGTCCGTCGTCGAAAACATGGCCAAGATGTGAACCGCAGGCGGCGCACCTCACTTCAACCCGCTTCATCAGTAGGGAATAATCATCATGGTATTCGACATGGCTCTCGTCGATTGGCGCCATAAAGCTCGGCCAGCCCGTGCCGTGGTCATACTTGGCTTCCGAACTGAACAGGGGAGTCCCGCAGGCCGAACAGACATAACTTCCCTTATCATAATGATCATTATATTTGCCGGTGAAGGCTCTCTCCGTGCCTCTCTTGCGCAGCACCCGGAACTCGTCCGGCGTCAGGCTCTGCTTCCATTCCTTATCTGATTTGATGATTTTTTTCACCATGGTGTTCTCCTCGTTTTGAGCTCGCTATATTCCGATGCCGCCTCCTCTTGAAGTCATCCCTGCGGCAGCGCTATTCCTACTATTCCCATAAACATAGTATACATTAGCGGAACCGGGCACGCAATATGCCTCCGCGCTGGCAAAGACGGCAGACGATGAAGGCAAGAATAGCCATGACCCATTCTGCGGCCGTGGCTTCGTCAACGCCCGCCGAGCGGTAACAGAGTAAGCCGAGCGTCCAGTGTCATCTCAAGGAAACGCTCCAGTCGGCGACAGGAGATGATGCCTTCTGCCCAAAATTGCCGATAGAACTCGCCAACGGGTCCTGTCGCGGTACACCCCCCAACATCCTCGCGGCCCATTCTGTTGATTACGCAAACAGAAATTCCGGAGGCAACAAACGCTCCGGGCGTTGGGGGGCCCCCCGGCCGCGCCACCCATTAGGTGATGCCCTGATTATCGCTATCCTTTGGAAAACACCCCATCTTTGGATAACAAAAATTTTATATCGGCAATTTTAGGTTCTATGCGCCGCTTGACAAAGGGGGACGGGGAGAGTTAATTTTATCCTGAAGTCTGAAGCCGGCTTGAACACTTAACCTCCGGAGGGATTTTACATGAAGAGCCGCATGTTTCCTGCGAACCTTCTTTATCTGCTCTTGTTCGTCGCGGCCGCGACGCTGCCCTCCCTCGCCGTCACCGGAACAATCAAGGGCAAGGTTACCGATGCTGACGGCAAGCCGCTCGCCGGCGTGAAGATCACCCTCCTCGATACGGCCCGCGGCCTGACTTATTCCATGGAAACGGACAAGAAAGGAAATTATTACATGATGGGCATCGGCCCCGCCTCCTACCGGCTGACGCTCGAAAAGGACGGCTTTCAGGCCCTCGAAGGCCGTGTTCCCATCATGCCGGACAGGGAAAACGTCTTCGACGCCGTCCTAGCGCCCGAGGCCCGTCAGGTTGTGAAGCCGGAATGGGAGGGCCAAAACCTCCGGGCGAACGAACTCTTCAAACAGGGCAAGTACGAGGAGGCGGCCGCCGCCTACCGGGAGATCCTTGCCCTCAACCCGGACCTGGCGGCCATCCATTTCAACCTCGGCAACTGCGCCTACAACCTCCAACACTACGAAGAGGCCTTTGCCTCCTTCCGGGAGGCCATCCGGCTCAAGCCCGATTTCTTCGCTGCTTACACCAACCTGGCCAACGCCTCCGGTAAGCTGAAGAAGTTCGAAGAGGGCATCGCTCTATTTGAGGATGCGATCCGGACATATCCTGAGAACGCCGGCCTGAGCTCGTCCCTCGGCCTCCTCTATCTCAATTCTGATCAGGTCGTCAAGGCCGTCGAGCACCTGGAAAAGGCCGCGGCCATCGACCCCAAGGTCCCCTTTCCGTTTTATTCGCTCGGGATCGCCTACACCCAGACCGGTGAGTTCGAAAAGGCCATAGCCAACTACGAAAAATACATCGCCCTCATCACGGACGCCAAGGAAATAGAGAGGGTCCAAGGAGTTATCGAACAATTGAAGTCCCTAGGCAAGAAATAAGCGCCGGGGAGCGACGAAGGGAGGTGAGAGATGATATTCGTTACCTTGAAATCCGGAAGGGGATCCGTTTGCTAATCTATTCATTAATAGCTCAATGAGGGAGGACAAGTTGAGAAAAATCATTGCCATTTGTCTCGCGCTCCTCGTCGTCGGCGTCTTTTCCGTGGCCCGCGCCCAGCAAGCCAGCGCCAACCTCGAGGGGACAGTCAAGGATGACCAGGGGAACGCGCTCCCGGGCGTCGCGATCTTGGCCAAGGACGCGCGCTCCGGGGTCAGCAGGGCATCCGTGTCGGGCCCGCTGGGCCGGTACAGGATGACGGCCCTGTCGCCGTCCGTCTACGACATCACCTTCAAGCTCGGAGGATTCAAGACAAAAGTTATGACCGGCTTGGAACTGCTGGTCAATGAGACGAAGGTCTTGAATGTCGTCATGGAAGCGGCCGCGGTCGAAGAACAGGTCACTGTCACGGCCGAAGTGCCGCTCATCGAAGCAACCAAGGCGGAAATCTCGACGGTGGTCACCTCCAGAGAAGTCGAAAGCCTGCCGCTGCTGACGCGTCAGTTCGCCAACCTGGCCCTTCTCGCGCCCGGGACGACGGAAATGGACTCCTATGACCCGACCAAGAACGCCATGTCGCACTTCAGCGTTGGCGGCATGCGGGGCCGGGCCATCTACTATTCGATCGACGGGGCCGACAGCAAGGACAACATGGTCGGCGGCCCGCTGCAGATCTTCACCACCGAAGGCGTCGAGGAGTTTTCGGTCGCCACGGACCAGTTCAAGGCCGAGTACGGCCGGAGCCAGGGCACGGTCGTGACCGTCCTGACCAAGGC
>CAZOKP010000015.1:22750-26571 GCA_964580435.1 uncultured Eubacteriales bacterium | reverse complement strand
CAAGGGCGAGTTCGAGGTCCCGTTCACCCAGAGCCTTCTCACCTTAAACCTGACGCACCAGATCAACTCCAGGCACAGCCTCAAGCTGAGATACGGCTTCCAATACGACAAGACCGAGAATCTCGGCGTCGGCGGCGAGTATGCCGTCTCGAACGGCTACTCCTCGAAGAACACGAACCACAACCTCATGCTCAGCCACACCTGGATCGTCAAGCCGAACCTCCTCAACGAAGCCCGCGCGGTCTATCAGTATTTCGACAACCGGTCCGACCCGAATTCAACCGAGCCCACGCACTATTTCAGCATTGGCGGGTTCGGCCAGGCGAGGAATATGCCTCAGGAGACGAGGCAGATCAAGTACCAGTTCCGTGACGACCTGTCCCTGCACGTTGACGACTGGCACGGGGCCCACGACTTAAAGTTCGGCATCGACTATTACTACATGCCACGGCTGGACCTGCTCTACATATATGGGCAGAGCTGGTACTACCGCCACGTCAGTGGCTACGCGAGCTTCGACTCGCCGATCCGCCAAATCGAAAACTATTCGGGGGACGCCTGGCGTTTCTCGGGCAACAGGTATCACTCGATCGGCCTGTTCGTTCAGGACGACTGGAGGATCACCGATCGGCTAACCTTAAACCTCGGCCTCCGCTATGACTACAACACCGGCCTCGAGTTCGACCAGAGCGGGCTCGCCTCGGTCCAGTTCCTAGCCAACTATGTCCCCGGCTTCCAGAATCCGGGGCTCCGGCACGACGGGAACAACATCGCCCCGCGGCTCGGGTTCGCTTACGATGTGTTCGGAAACGGCAAGACCGTTGTCCGCGGCGGCTACGGGATCTTCTACGACCAGCTCTATGCGGAGACCTTCATGTACGCGGCAACATTTCTTGCGGCCGATCCCTGGAGTTTGAAGTTTTATAACCGCCGGACAGCCGGCATTCTGAACCCGGACGGCACTTATTGGCAGCCCAATAATGAAAGCAACCCGACCAACCTGCCGGCTAACCAGATCACACCCGGCCTCTGCACCGACGCCATCGGTCCGGAATTCCAGTATCCCTACACCCACCACTTCAACATAGGCTTCTCCCAGCAGATCACGTCCGATTTCGCCGTTGATGTGAATTACGTCCATACAGAAACGAGGGGACTGGGAAAAGGAGACGAGCTGAACCGGTATCACTCCCTGACGGACAGCTACACGCTTTCCAACGATTATCAGCAGTCGATCTGGATGCCGCGGTTCGTCGGCAAGGGCCATTACAACGGGCTATATATTTCCGCCAGGAAGAGGTTCAGCCAGAGGTTCGAGCTGAGGGTCAATTACTCCTTCTCCGGCGGCCAGAGCACGGTCAACTACCGGGGCACAGACGGCTGGGGCGTCACCTGCTATATCGAAAACCAGCCCAACGGGCCTGAAGAATGGGGACCGATCGATACGGACGAGCGGCACCGGCTGTTTGTCAGCGGCATTGTCGAGCTGCCCTTCGGCATTCAGTTCTCGGCCATGTTCCGTTTCAACACGCCCAGGCCGTACAATATCTATGACAGCAACGACCCGAATGACGACGGCTACAGCGACTTGCCGTTCGGCATTCCGCACCGGATGTACGGACGCGGAGACGACAATTTCTCCCAGCTCGATTTCCGGCTCTCCAAGTTCTTCAGGTTCTCGAACCGCTATGAGATCGAGATCATCGCCGAGCTCTTCAACGCCTTCAACACCGTCAATTTCAGAGGGTATGCAGGAGACGTGGCCACCCCAGAGACCTACGGGCAGCCCTCATACACGACCATGCCCCTTGAAGCTCAGTTAGGCCTCCGGTTCAGGTTCTAGAAGATAAACACCAAAGGGGGGACTCGGCGTAAGTCCCCCCTTGATTTTTTCTGGCGAAACGCCTAGTTTCTATTCTTATGGTTCGTCTCCGCTCCTTTTTCGTCTTCGCCGCCGTTTTTCTTTCGGCAGGGGCGGCGCTATTGGCTGGTTTCCAGTCCCCCCAATTCGAAAAGAAATATGAGACCTGGCTCAAGGATGAGGTCAATTACCTCATCAGCGACGAGGAAAAAAAGCTTTTCCTTTCTCTGAAGACCGATGGCGAGCGGAACGCTTTTATCAACGCCTTTTGGGCCCGGCGCGACTCTTTTCCCCTGACCGCGGCGAACGAATTCAAGGACGAGCATTATCGCCGTCTTGCCGAAGCGAAAGACAAATACGGCATCCACACTGACCGGGGCCGGATCTACATCCTTCTCGGTCCCCCGGATTCTATCGACAACGAGACCTCCGGCAAGTATGTTTTTCCGTGTGAGGTCTGGAACTACACCCACCTGGCCGTCCCCGCGTTTCCGAACTCGCTCAGGCTGCTGTTTTTCAAACAGTGGGGCGTCGGCGATTTCCGGCTCTACAGCCCGCTCTTCGACGGCCTCGAGTACCTTGTCCCGCAGCGTCATTATGACTTCGGGGAGGGCAACGATGCCCAAATTCGAAAGCTCATCCAAAGCTACATGGGAATCGATTTCCTGATGGCGACTCAAAGCGTCACTCCCGGCATGGACCGGCTCGAGTCCGAGCGGGTCCTGGCCACACTCAGGGACCCGAGAGCCTTCGAAGCATTGAGGCCTTCCAGCAAGCCCAGGGTAATGACCTATGTCTCTTATGAAAAGCTGCCCTTCGACGTCGAGGGATTTTTCTCCGACGACGGGCACGGTAGCTTCTACTACGACGCCTTCCTCAACGTTTCGCCGGAAAACCTGACCTTTGAAAAAGCCGGTGACAAGAACTATGGCCGAGAGGATGTCTACGTGACGATCCGCGACCCGGAACGGAACGTCGTTGCCCAGTTCAACGACCAGCTCAGCCTCGAGCTCTCCGAGAACGAAATGGAAGCCAAAAAAGGCTACCGCCTCGGCTATGCGTTCTCCCAACTCCTCATCCCCGGCGAATACACGGTGAACATCCTTCTTCGGGATTATGTCAGCAGCCGGGTTGGCGAAAAGGATGTCCGCCTGTCCCTGCCCGCCGCCGGCCGCTCGACGCCGCTGCTCCTGGCCGGCCTCATCGAGCCGCTTCCGTCCGCGGCGGCCGATGCCGCAGGGAAGATGCCATTCACCTTCGGCAGAAGCAAGGTCACCCCGAGGCCCAACGCTGTTTTCGGCCCAGACGAAAACATCTACCTGTATTTCGAAATCTATCGCCAGCCCGCCGACTCCGGGGACTACCGCGTCGAGTACGCAATCCGGGATGCCCGGAACAACAAGGCCAGGGCCGACAGTGAAACTCTCAGTCTTCCCGCTGGAGAGAGATCTCTGCACGTCGAGAAAGTCTTTTCGCCGAAGGGGCTCGCTGACGGCGCCTATGCGCTGTCCGTCAGCGTTACTGACGCGCAAACCCAGACGGCGCTCCTCGAACAGTCCGTCAGGTTCATGCTCTCATCGGCTCCCCAGCCGCCGGGCGCCTTTTCCTTTGAGCAGCCGTACAAGCCCTCCCCTGAAGAGATGTACACGCAGCTCGGGACGCAGGCGCTCTTCAGGAAAGATTACCCCCGGGCCCGCCAGTTCTTCGGGCTGGCCCTGAACTTCGCTCCGAACCACGTCGCCGCGAAAATCCAGATGGCCCGCTGCTACGCGCTCGAGGGGAACGACGGCCCGGCCCTCGACCTACTCCTGCCTCTAGCGGAAGACGAGTCGGCCGGCGGCGATGTCTTCACCATCCTCGGCAGCATCTTCTACGGGAAAAGAGATTTGGAGCGGACGGCCCGTTATCTCGAGAGAGCCGCCGAACTCAGCGTCGAGTCCATCGAGGTCCTCAACTTCCT
>CAZOKP010000015.1:0-22650 GCA_964580435.1 uncultured Eubacteriales bacterium | reverse complement strand
CCCCGCTCCGGAGATGGGCCAGGCCCAGATAGTAAAGGGCCTCGTAGATTTCCGGGTCGAGCGCCAGGGCCCCTTCCAGATTCGAGACGGCCCCCGGAAAATCCCCGAGCTGATAGAGCGTCAAGCCCAGGACGTAACGCGCCGGGCCGTTCGTGGGGTCCAGGGCGGCCGCTTTCCTCAGGCTCTCGGCCGCTGGCTCCAGGTGCGACCGGTCCTGGGTCGCCTGGAAAACGAAATAGTCGAGATTGCCCAGGTTATACCACGAGATGGAGGAATCGCCGTCAATCGACAGGGCCTTTTTGAAGCACTCCCGGGCCCTCGGCGTGTCCCCCTTTTTCAGCCAGGAGAGCCCGGCATAATTCCAGGGAAGTGGGTCGAATTCGACCTGAGGCGGCCGCTTCTGTTCGAAAACACGGATCGCCTCGTCGTAGTCGCTGAGTTCGTACAGGCAGGTGACGTACTCGAGGAAGATGTAGTAATTTTCGGGAAGAGCTTCCAGACCCTGCTCGAGAATTGAGGCGGCCTCGGCGCCCCGGCCCTCCTCCTTATAGAAGTGAGCCAGGTTGAGGTAGGCGGTGCTGATGTTTTTTTTGGCCCCGATAACTGCCTTGGCCTCGGCAATTGCCTCGTCCACCTTTCCCGCCTCATAGAGGCTAAGGGCGTTCATGGCTTTATTGTAGAACGGCAGGAGCGCCTTGACATCATCTTCCGGACCGAACTTGACCCGGCCCGTTTTCCCGCCGCCGGGGGACGCGGCCACATAGCCGAGGCTTCGCAACCTTTCGACCGTCTCCCTGTCTGAATTACGCGCGGCCTTGTTAGCCGTCCCCGACGAAAGAGCGCGGACGAGTTCCCCGAGCTTTTTCCTTCTGGCGGCGACATCCGCGGCGGCCGCGAGGTTCGCGGCCTCGTTGAAATCTTTTTCCAGGTCGTAGACCTCCGGGACGGGCGAATCAATGAATTTCTCGTCCTTGTCGATGAACCCCGAGACAGGCGCCCAGCCCATGCTGTAGAACGGGGTAAGCGATTCAAAATAAATGGGCCGCCTCTCGGCCGGCCCTCCCTTCATGGCCCGGACGAGCGAGGTCCCCTGGAGGTGGGCGGGCTTCCCGACGCCGAGGAGTTCGCAGACTGTAGGGAAGATGTCGACGTGCGAGACGGGGAAGCTTACGACCCTGTGGCCCAGACCGGGGTGGGCGATGATCAAAGGAATCCAGAGCGTCGCGTTGTAGGCCAGGAAACCGTGCGTGCTTTCGCCGTGCTCGCCCAGCGATTCGCCGTGGTCCCCAGTCAAGACGACGAGCGAGGAACGGATGAGGCCGCTTCGTTCGAGATATCCGAAGAGTTCTCCGAGCGCGGCGTCGACATAGGCCACTTCTCCGTCGTAAGGACGGTCCAAGAACCTGGTTTTGTACGGTTCAGGGGGGGAGTAGGGTTCGTGGGGGTCCCAGAGATGAACCCAGAGAAACCAGGGAGCTTTTTGGCCCTGGAGCCAGGCGAGCGCGCTCGACAGGACAGCTTCCGCCCGGCGGGTCCAGCTATCGCCCGGCGTCGGGCCTGTGCGGTCGAGACGGTCATCATAGGTGTCGAAACCCTGGTCGAGCCCGAAACGGGATTCGAGAGGGAATCCGCCGATGAACGCCCCGGTCGAATACCCCGAACTCTTGAGGTGCTCGGCCAGCGTCAGGAATTCGTCCCCGACGACGAAATTGGCGTTATCATGGACGCCGTGCGCGAGGGGTGTCGTGCCCAAAAGGATGTTGGCGTGCGCGGGGAGGGTAGTCGTGCAATGCGAAAATGCCCGGGTGAAGACGATTCCCCGGGCGGCCAGGCCGTCAATCCGCGGCGTGCGGACGTGCCTGTCGGAATAAAAGCTGACCCGGTCGGCGCGGAGTGTGTCAACCGTGATCAGAAGCAGGTTGAGCCGGGACGACGGGCCGGCCGGGGCGCCGACAGCAAGCAACGGGAGAACCCAGAGGATCACGGGAGCGAAAAGCTTCATCCCCGGCAGTGTGGAAGGGCGCATGTTCATCGGCCTCATTCATTATACACAATCTCCGTTCTTCTTTCGCTACTTCCTCTTATGCTATAATCGCCATGCATGGGAATCCGCCGGGGTGGCGGAATTGGTAGACGCAAGGGACTTAAAATCCCTCGGTTGGCAACAACCGTGCCGGTTCGAGTCCGGCCCTCGGCACTCTGTTTCCCCTGGATGTTAGAATTTTGGTTTGTCCTTCTGGTTTAATCAGCCGTATCCATAGTTAGGCGGCTTTAGTCAATTTTTGGCACACAGTTGGCAAAGGGGAGGGGTCTGCATTCCTCAAATTGACTTCATATTTTCGCTGTGCTATAGGTTAGAACATAATAGACAGGGGAGAGACTAAGGTCAGCGAGAAGTGAAGTAGCTTCAGGTTGCTTACAGACCTCGCTAAGTTTCCTTCCCGACCTATGAATCACCTTAAGAAGGAGGGGCAAATGAAAAACCCACTTTTGGTCGTTTCTTTGGTTTTGCTGCTTTGTTTTTCTTTTAGCTGCCAGAACAAGGCCGAGAAGGCGGAGCTTGAGAAGTTCAGAACCCAAGCAAAGATTGAGGAGCAGAATAAGGCTCTGGCAAACCGTGTGATGGAAGCATGGAGCAAAGGAGACTTAGACGCAACTAAGGAAATGACAGCTCCTGAATTCGTTTGGTATATGCCATCAAGCAGCACTCAACCGATGTCCAGGGAAGAAACAATAGAAATGGAGAAGATGATTCATAGAGGTTTTCCCGATATTAATTTCAGTATTGAAGAATCATACGCTGATGGAGATAGAGTCATAATGAGGTATGTATTGAGGGGAACTCACCAAGGAGAATGGGCGGGAATTCCTGCGACGGGGAACAAGATTGAAAGCAGCGGAATTTGCATTTTTCGCATTGAAAATGGAAAACTTGTGGAGAACCGGCAAGATAGCGATACCCTGGGTCTGATGCAGCAGCTCGGCATGGAGCTGAAGTCGAAGGAGGCAGAGAAAAAATAGCACCATGATAATTTTGGGTGGCAGCTATGCAAAAATAAGAAGCGCTCTTTTGGAAAGGGAGTGCTTTTTTCCGTATCAATAATCAAAAAAGGAGGGTATTCATGAAAACCAAAATTTCAATCCTAATCTCGGCCTTTTTTTTTCTTGGTTTATTAGCTGTCGCAGACTTAGCATATTCTCAGGAAAACAAGCCGCAACTCATTTTCGTTGAAGAATATATCGTTAAACCGCCCATGGCCGCTAAGTTCGAAGCAGTTGTGAAGAAAGCGATTGAATTGGGTTTTTCCGTTCCGTTTACGACGTATAGCAGCGATGATTGTCGTTATTATTTTATCTACTCCCCAACCGAAAACTATTCGGGAATAGATAATATAGGCAAAGCCTATTACGATTGGCTTAAAAAAATTGGCGAAAAGAAATCTCAGGAATGGTTAAAGAGCCAAGAAGGCACCTATGATTATTACAAACAAGGCATGGTTCGCTTGGCCCCTGACCTGTCTTATGTTCCCCAAAAACCTAGACTAAAACCCGAAAAAGAGAGTTTCTTTCACTGGTGTTTCTGCTACGTTGAGCCCGGAAAAGAGAAAATCATTGAGGGTGTCTTCAAAGAATGGGCGGCTTTAGCCAAGAGCAAGGGTGTTGCCAATGGATTCAACGTTTTTGTCGGTGATATCGGGACGGATATACCATTCTACATTATGACTAAGGGCGGGATGAGCGCTGCTGACTTTTACGGCGAATGGGATAAAATGATAAAGAAAATGGGAGAAGAGAAATACGCAGGCTTGCTCACAAAAGTTATGGACTGCATGAGGAGATATGAGTATAAAACCGGCATGGTCCGTCCAGACCTCTCTTGCCTTCCTGAAGAAAGGAAACCGACAAAGTAAACTGCGTGTCCTGTCAGGGCAAGATGGAAAGCGATTCATGTCCTGGTGATACTGGTTAGGTCATAATAGACGGGGAGAGATAAAAGCCAGTGAGAAGTTAGTCAACTGCGTGCTATTGGCAGAGCTTTTGCCCTCCCCAAATCTATGAATCACCTTAAAAGGAGGGTTTTATGAAACGAATTGCTTTTGCAGTCAGCGTGGTTGTCTTGGTCTTCGCAGTCGCAGTCCTGGCACAGACACAAGCAGAGCCAACGAGCGGGAGTGTGGAGCAAGAATTAATAAAGCTGGAGAATAGTTGGAACGATGCCATAGTCAAGCATGACTGGGCATTTTTAGACCAGATTCTCGCGGATGACTACACTTTTACGGAACCCGACGGCAGCGTTGTGACCAAGGCCCAGTTTCTTGCCGGAATGAAGTCTGGCGAGCGAGTGATTTCCTTCGCGGTGGCCGACGAGCTAAAAGTTCGCGTTTACGGAGACGCGGCGGTGGTCATGGGTTGCAATACGGAAAAAGGGCAGAATAAAGGAAAGGACACCAGTGGTCAGTATCAATGGACGGACACCTGGGTCAAGCTTGCTGGGTGCTGGCAATGCGTAGCCGGGCATGGTTCGAGGATAACACAGAAATAGCCCCAGGCGTCACGGGAACCGAAGACTTTTAATTCTTGCTGGGGCGGGTTAGTCTATCTGTGGAAGGACGCCGATCCCGGCCAGCCTGAGCCTTAGGATGCCAGGAAGAGGCTGGCGGGGCTAATTGAAGCAATTGCAGGCCCAGGACAGGTGGTTCTCAACCATCAGACCGGGGTTCGAATCCCCGTAGCGCTTCCATCTGGACTTTCCGGTTTTCACCTGATTTTAGTGCCACTTAAAAGCATTTGGCTATTCTCACCTTTGGGCAAAGGTAGGCAACTTTAAACATTTTGTGTCACCAATCTGTCACCGATTTTGGTGGCTGGGGTAAAGGCCCGACTTCCTCGTCTTGACTTCATGTTTTCGTTGTGCTATTGCTCAGGTCATAATAGATTGGGGAGAGATTGAAGTCAGCCGGAAGTGAAGTCACTTTGAGCCGTTAGCAAGCCTGGCTAAATTTTTCTTGCAATCTATGAATCTCCTAAAAAGGAGGGGTTTCATGATTATCAAACCATCGAATTTGGCCTCAAGCCGCAGGCAGTTTCTCGCGAGAACCGTTCCTGCGGGGGCGTTGGTCTGCATGGGATGCAAAAGCCTGTTCGCGGGGCTCGGTCAGGAGAATAAGTTCTCCGAGAATCCGGGGATGACGACCGAAGAGACGTATCGCTTTTTCTACGGCATGTCTATCCCGGTTCTGCAAATCCTGGCCAGGGACTTCGGCCGAGACAAGCTGGTCGAGGAACTGGCAAAAGCCTCGGCTGAGAATGTATCCCAGATGATTGTCGCCATGGCGAAAGACTCGCCCCAAAAAGACATGAAGGCTTTCGCTCGCCTGCTTGACGGCATGATGGCCGGACCGCTCTCTAGCAAGGCCTTCGCCTACGAAGTCGTCGAAAGCTCGGACAAAGTCTACCAAGCGAAATTCACACAATGCCTGCCGGCCAAACTCTGGCGCGAGATGAATGCCGCCGACCTCGGCTATGCTTTGGAATGCTCCTCGGTCGACGCCATGGCCAAGGCCTTCAACCCCAAAATGAAGGGCGCGCTGCCCAAGAACTTGATGAAGGGCGACAGTTATTGTCTGGTCCGCTTTGAGCTGGTCTGAGCAGGTTGTTCGGGCGAGGGCGCTTCCTTACCTCCTATATCGCGCCGAACTCATTCGCGGGCCGCAACGGGGGGATTGCTCTTACCCCCCAGAATAAGAAAGGGCGGAAGACCCTGGACGGGCATCCGTCCTTTGCGTTCAAATAAAGTCAGCTAATTAAATCCGGGGATACGTCACCGTTCCAACAGTGTTCTTAAGGGTGCTGGCCTGTCACGCCAGAGGTTCCGAGTTCAAGTCTCGTCGGCCCCGCTAGTTTTCCCTTATTTTCAATGTTTTCCTTTTAAGCACGATTAAGCCAAATTAAGCGGGTTTAGACAAATTTTATGATAAAAGAGGAAGCGATATTCGATTATCGTCATCGTATACTTTCATAGCCGCCAGGCACTCCTTTTTTTGAAAGCACAATTTGCCAAAGCTGGTTTTTCCTCGCCCTGAATCCGCCTGCGCAGGACAACAGATAATAATTCCACATTCTGTAGAATCGTTCATTATATTTTTTATTCTGGCTTATCTTCTCCCAATTCCTGACAAAGTTTGAGTGCCAGGCCATGAGTGTTTTGTCGTAATCCATTCCGAAATTGTGCCAGTCCTCCAGTACGAAGAACCCTTCTATGGCCTTGGTTAAGTAAGCCGGGCTTGGCAGCATCCCATCAGGGAAAATGTACTTATCCATCCAAGGTTCGCCGCTAATGCCTGAAGTGTTGCTGCCGATTGTCTGAAGGAGGAAAAGCCCATTATCCGCAAGGCTATTATTCACGATTTTCATATACGTCCGATAATTCTTGTATCCCACATGTTCAATCATTCCAATGGATACAACCCTGTCAAATTGACCATTGAGGCTTCTGTAATCTTGAAGCTTAATTTCAACGGGTAATCCTTTGCACATTTGTTTGGCAAGTGCGACTTGCTCTTTTGAGACCGTAATGCCGATGACTTTCACTCCGTATTTTTCTGCAGCATATTGCGCAAATGCTCCCCAGCCACAACCAATATCAAGGACAGATAGGGCTGGCTTCAGCCGGAGTTTCTTGCAGCAGAGCTCAAGTTTTGATTCCTGGGCATCATCGAGATTCGTTGAATTGCTCCAATAGGCGCAGCTGTAATTCATCCTCTTGTCAAGCATCGACTGATAAAGGTCATTGCCAATATCGTAGTGTTTTTCTCCAATGTTAGAGGCTCTTTTTTTTCCTTGCATGTTCATAACGAGAGCTCTGATACCGAGCCACAGCACATTCTTAAATCCAGTGATTTTTTTATCCAGTTCAGCCTTCAGGACTTGACAAAAGAATTGGTCAAGGGATTCGGCGTCCCACCACCCGTCCATGTAGGATTCGCCCAGAGCCAGAGAGCCTCCTGACAGCACTCTTGAGTAGAGTCTGTCGTCATGAACCTGGATATCCCAAGGCCTACTGCTGTTTATTTTTACGTCGGCCAGAGAGAGGAGACCAGCAACAAAATCCTTGGATTTAGGGCTCATTGGGATGGAAAACTCCTTTTTGCCCGGCGCTTATATTCCGGTCATAAAGCTCGGAACGAATGCCTACCATCACGAAATAATGATATCGCCGGACGCGGGTCCTGGTCAAGAACTCCCCTTAAAAAGAAGACTGTGGGATAATAATTTCCTTGGACAAGCTCAAAAGCGCCCGAAATCGGACCGAGAGCCAATGCTTGATTCGGCTTGATTTCCCGGAGGTTTTATGTAACCCTCATAGAAACTTCTCCTTTCTATTATGAGATAGTATCGCTTCCTGAACTCACGCAGTTCACGCTGCATACCCATAGTTCGAAAGTAGAAGTTTTTTCTACCTAATAGTATGCCGAGAGGGTCGGGCAAAAAGCGCCCGTCCCTCAACTCGTTGTTAGTTCAACGAGTGATGCAGACGGTGTGGTTGCCGATAATTGAATTACAGGAGGTCGACATGAGAAAAGTAAGCGCATTCATTTTTGTAACACTTAATGGCTACTTTGAAGGGCCGAAGAGAGACATCAGCTGGCATCAGCATGGCCCAGAAGAAAATGAATATGCTGTCGAGATGCTCAAATCCGGGAACACGCTTCTTTTTGGACGCGTGACTTATGAACTCATGGCAAGTTACTGGCCGACACCGTATGCGCTCAAAAATGATCCGATCGTCGCTGAAGGAATGAATAGTGCGGACAAAATTGTCTTTTCAAGGACGCTGAAGAAGGTCGACTGGAGAAATACAAGGCTGGTGAAGGACAGTATTAAGGCATCAAACACGGGCTGAACCTGAAACTTACAACGACAAGAACATTTAGGACAGGGGTTGTTCTTCTTGGGTACCAGCCAGTTGGAAAGGCGTAATTTATAAGAAACTTCTTTTCTGCCGCGCTGACTGGATGAGAGTTCAGGCTCCGATATGGCTTGCCTTTATAATGAATTGGGTAGACGCAAGGTACTTAAAACCCCTCGGTTGGCAACAACCGTGCCGGTTCGAGTCCGGCCCTCGGCACTCTGCCTTCCAACATGGAGTTTGCAGGGCTTAAAGAAAACTCTTAATAAGCATATCTTAAGACGTAATTTTCTTTCTTTGCTAAGATTGCGGTCGAGTTTTTCTCCGCTGTCAGGGGCACAATAAGTTCGGGTGGGCCGCCGCCAAAATTGAGTTTATCCGCCGGCAGCTTGGACAAATTTGTCACTAAGCATCCGGAGCTCGGGTCGAATGGCCTAAATTTATCTATTTTTCCTAACGCTATGATTTCTTCTAGCCCAGCTAAATAGTTTATGTACGTCTCTTTAGATACGAGGGGCATTGATTTTCTGATTTGAACGGCGATTCCCTTGGCCGGAGAATTTTCAATAAACTCCGTTGGAAGCTCGATGGTATGCAGCGTGATTCCATTTCCAAAAAATCTTGGGCCATACTCCTTAATTTGTCTTCGAACATCGATTGGGATTGTCAGATGGACGTCCTCTCCCCAAAATTCGGTCTGCCTTCCCACTAGTTTTTTGACCGCCAGGGCCGATAAAACATCATTCGATGAAATCCGCAGGTTACTGGAAGAGGCGACTTCCTTGATAATTGACCGGACATCTTTCCGGAGAATGTCCTCAAATTCCACGGTGAATCTTTCGTTTTGAGGCCCGGGTTTCAATTCGATTTCCTTGAAGGAGAAATCCCTCAGTGCCGTCCTGCGGTGGTGAGGTTTTAAAAATAAAGCTGTCGAGAACGACTTGAACGGGACCCACGTCGGTTGTGATAACGCAGCCAGCAGGGACAAAAAGTAAAAATAACTGTATCCATCCCCGGCCACATGATTCATTTTGGGGATTAAAATCAGACCATTCTTCAATCGGATCACTTTTAAAAAGAAGAGCCTCTTTAAATCGGGCAGGCAAAAGCGGGAATACGCTTCGTAGCCCTTTTCTTCGATCTCCCGGATGTCCAACTCCTGACCAACGGCTTCTTCATCATAGTGGTTCTCTTCACGGAATTTCTGATGGACGATGACGCCGTCCCTGTATTCTCCAAACAACGGCCAAAAAGATGTCGATAATTTTCGTAAAGCCGTCCTCATTTTCTTTGTGCTGAATGCTTGCCGATAATAAAAAAGCAACTCCAGGGGATAGATCCCGTTTGAAAACAGGGCATCCACTTGGGAAATATTGATTTCCTTCATTTTCAATCCTGGTCGATTCAATTTACCACTTTAGCTTCCGCAAGGAAAGAAGAGAGCGTGAGCGACTGTATGCGGGCACGAGGCCGGGATTTAGCCTGATTGACTTAGCCTGCGTTCCCTGATAATCTTTAGCGAGACCTGATTAAAGGGGTCAGCAGTGGCCATCAAGTGCCCGAAATGCCATTATGACAATCCCGACGACACTTTTTATTGCGGCAAGTGCGCGACAAGCCTTAAACCTTCGGGGGCCGTTTCTTTTTCCCGCACCGAGACCCTGAAAACGTCCCCAAAGGAACTCCTCAAAGGCAAAACAATCGCCCGCAAGTATAAAATCATCGAAAAACTCGGCGAAGGAGAAATGGGCGTCGTCTTCAAGGCAAAAGATACCAAACTTGACCGGCCCGGCGACGGCATGCGATGATTAAAGCACTGATTCTTGATTAGATTTTTCACCAAAGGAGTAGGCCATGAAATACGTTCTAACATTTGTAGCGGTTTTGACTCTGCTTTTAGTTTCCTTGGGAAATGCCCAGGAAGCTACGGAAAAGCGGGTGGTGGCCACCATTGATGCGGACGGGATTCAGCGGGTGGAGATCACCGGCGGGTCGTATTATTTCGACCCGAACGTCATCGTCGTGAAAGTCAACGTCCCGGTGGAGTTGAAAGTCAAGAAAGCGGGCGGGAGCACTCCGCATAACATCGTCCTCACTGCGCCCGAGGCCGGGATCGATTTCTCGGAATCTCTCAGCACCGAACCAAAGGTCATCAAGTTTACGCCAACCAAGGTCGGGACATATCCCTTCGCTTGCACAAAAAAATTCCCTTTTTCCAAGAGCCATAAGGACCGCGGCATGCATGGCGTGCTTGAGGTCGTGGAATAGTTGACGGGAAGGACTTTTCCGTGCGGCGGCAGGCGGTAATGGATGGAGGTGACATGTGCTGGAGGACCTGAGATTCCTGCACGGGTTTTACAATGGGCTGGTGATGGTTCTTCTTTTCTATCAGGGTTGGCTCGGACTCTCAATCAGGCGCGCCAGACTGTCCAAGGCGCCTTTTCCTCTCAAAGCGGTTAAACGTCACCGGAAAAGAGGACCGATTCTGGCAATAGCAGGGGGGCTCGGTTTCTTTTTTGGGCTCATTCTCGTCCTCATCGATACCGGCAGAGTTCTCGAATATCCTCTCCATCTCTTTGTCGGGCTGGCCATTGTTCTCCTGCTGACCGGCACTTTCCTGGTTTCCCGGAAGATCAAAGGCCCCGAGTCTCCGTTCCGAACGCCCCATTTCATCTTGGGACTCTGTATCTTGCCGCTCTATATCTTCCAGTCATTTTTGGGACTGGGGGTTCTATTTTAAACTCTATGTCAGACACTGAAATTTCTTTCCTGAACCTGTCTATGTCTGCATTCTTGATGTAACCGACAATATTGTTCCAAATTTTATGAAACCCATATCCGCCTTGGACCATCTCCCTGATCGCATCCTCCTTTGTCCAGTTCTGGAACACGATGCGGTACATAGCGCATATAAGGCCCGTTCTGTCTGAGCCGTGCTGACAGTGAATCAGATACGGCCCTCCGGAAGGGTCTTTAAGGATCCTGAGCACACGGATCACTTCTTTATTGCGGACGTCCCACGTCCTCATTTTCACTTCTGTGAGCGCGAGGTCCGTGCCCAGGAGCAGCGTCCTGTCCGAGTGGTTCGCCCGAAGGCTAATCACATGCTTCAGGCCGAGTTTTGCCAGATTTTTCATGCCCTCTGCTGTCGGCTGGGCGCTCCGGTAAAGGTTATCTGTGACTTTATGAAGGTTTGGGACACCTTCGAGTTGGATGGGGGCGGCCCATTTTGAAGTTCTCTCCGAGACCGCACCAAGTGCGTATATGGAACAGGAGATTGAAACAAGCAAAATAATGACGTGAAGTCTGTCCGCTTTTCTCATGCTTGGGCAGAGTATAATAGCATTCTTTAGGCTGAATATTCTACGAAGAGGCCGCTATCCCCCCGCCGCTACCGGGCGGCTGCGGTCTTGGCGCCCCAGTCCATCAGGGCCTTGATGGAATTATCGATGGCCGAGCGCGCCCCGTTACCTGCTTTGTTGGCTATAAAGGAAAAAATGTACTCGCCGCTGGCCGTGGGGACCACGCCGGAAAGCGCCCGCACGCCCTGGATATAGCCGGACTTGGCCAGGACGCGGCCGCGGTACTTTATTTCCCAAAAATGATTCTCAATGGTTCCGTCGAGCCCGCCCACAGCCAGCGAGCTCTTGAACACTTCCCAGTAGGGGTTAGACGAGAGATGAATGAGGACGCGTGTCAGGGCATTAGCGCTGAGCCGATTATCCCGGCTCAGACCGCTCCCGTCGGCAATCGCAAACTCAGTATCATCCACTCCGAGCCCTCTCAAATATTCGGACAGCACCTTTCGGCCCCCTTCCCAGCTTCCTTGTTTTCCGTCGGGGTTGGACCGGGCTCCGAGCATCTTGAAAAGGGCTTCGGCCGCGAGTCCCAGGCTGTCCTTATTTATCCGCTGAAGGCAGTCCCTGATTGGGGTCGCGAATTCGGTCACCAAACGGAATTCCGAGCCCTCCGGGACAGGCCTTTCAAGGACCTGCCCGTTGACCCCGATGCCCGCCTTGAGCAAGGATTCTTGGAGCAATCGGCCGAAGAAAAGCGCTGGATTCTCGACGGCCACCGAGTATGGCCCGGCTTGCGTCCTGCAATTTCCCTGGACGAGAATATCGCAGGGCGCGCCCGTGCGATCCACGCTGAACCAGCTTTTTCGTCCCGGTCCCGCGGTCACGGCATTGATAAGCCTGACATAATCGGTCGGCGGGTCCAACAAGAGCACCACTTTGCCGCCACGGTTGACGGCGGTGATCTCGATGCAGTTGTCGATGTAATTGAGACCGCTCACCTCACAGGCGTACTTCTGATCGAGCTGGTTTTGAGGCCAGGTCGGATGAACACGCTGGCTGTCGAAAATTGAGGTGTCCAGGAGGATGTCAGAGACGGAGGCGATTCCCATCTCCTTGATCCGGGCAGCGATGTCCTGAGTGACCTGCCGGGAAGGGCGTCCGTTCTTGGCCTTCGGTTCCTTGTCGCCGAGGAGAGGGTCCCCGCTTCCTATGACTACGAGCGAATCTCCGCTTAATCCCACCCGCGTAACAAACGCGAAGTCCGGTCCCAGACGCTCAAGAGCCGCGGCCGACGTAACGATTTTCATGTTCGAGGCCGGAATAAGAGCCAGGTGCGAATTCTTCTGATACACGATTTCGCCCGTCTCGTAGCGGACTATGCATGCGGAAAAGTGAACCTTCTTCAGCCCCGGCTTACTTAGAATGCCATCGATCCGTTTGGCAAGCTCATTGGGCTGAGACGCAGGAAAACAAGGCGCCGCTCGCAGAAAAAAAATCAAGAGGAGGCCAAGATAGGAAATCAGAGCGGCCTTCTTTGTTTTCACTCCGGATCCGTGCCTAACATGACTAAGGTTTTATAGATTAACGAAAAGACGAGCACGAAGCAAGGGGGGGCCGCACATCCTCATGCTTGACAACGTAGTACTCGTGTGCTATCAATTAGCCAACATCGCAACCTTTTATCAGGATAAGCTTGAAAAAAGGAGGGGTCTTATGAAAAAGTCTTTGGCGAATACAAAAACAAAATTCTGCATCCCAAGGCCTGCCGCACTCTGTTTTCTGGGACTGTTAGTGATTCTCTTGACTCTCTCGCCAGGCTATGCTCAGAGAACAACCTTTGTCAAATTCAAAAGCGTGGAAACACCCTTCGCTTTAAAACACGGAGATTTGATTATTGAAAAGGGAACCTATGACTTTGAGATTTCTGTCACGGTTGTGGGTTCACAAGCAATTTTTTATCTTACCCTAAAAAATGGCAAAAAGACGGTCTGCGATGTCAAGGGGGAGAGGGACGCGGCCCCCTATGGCACGGATTTTCTTATGACCTTAAGTGAGAATCCTAAGATTCCCAAAAAGCCGTCATTGACGTTCAAGATTCACCCTGAGGAAAAGGCCATCGTCTATATCTTGGAGACAGGAAAGCAGAGTCTGTACCCTTATGAAATATTAAAGTTCCATTTTAATTATGAGCTGAAATCTTCAGAGTTGCCAGAATAGACCTGTTATAGCCGCCTAGAATCTCCCTTTTTTCTTTGATATTGACTTCGTCATTTTTCGCATGATAGATTTGTGATGGTAGATCAAGGGATACACGTCACACAGGATCGTGAGTAATCCGGAAGACGGGAGGAAAGCGATTTCTGACACTCCTCAACGCAAAAAATATTGGGTTTTGATAATGGGGGAAAATTTTAGGGAGGAGAGTATATGAAAAAAAACTCTTTTCTTGCGGCCGCTTTAGCTTTTGTGATTCTGTTTTGTTTCTCCGTTTCTTTGACCTATTCTCAACGGTTGACCGGGACGCTCAGGGGAGAGGTCAAAGACGACACCGGGGAGGTCTTGCCGGGAGTGACCGTAGAAATAGAAAGCCCGACTCTTATCGGCGGGAAAAAGTCTATAGTCACGAATGAAAGCGGGACTTTCATCTTCGGCGCGCTTCCGCCCGGGACATATAAGGCCACTTTCTCATTGCCGAATTTCCAGCAGCAAATACGACCCAATATCGCCATCTCTGTCGGCAAAACGACAACGCTGGATATCATTTTGAAGTCCGCAGCCATAGAGGAATCCGTGACCGTTACAGGGCAAGCTCCGGTTGTCGACGTCACGAACTCCGGCACGAGCATGAACTACGACCAGAACCTTCTCTCGAATTTGCCCAAGGCCCGCTTCACTTATATCGACATTCTGAACTGGGCGCCGGGCGTTTCGGCGCAGGAAACACAGGGGGAAGAATGGCATTCCTCGTATGGTTCCGGAATAGCTTCGGACAATTACCTGGTTGACGGGGTTGATACGTCTTTCGATTATAACGGCACCACTTGGGTCTGGAACAACCCCGACATCTATCAAGAAAGTGAAGTGCTCGGCGTCGGTGCTCCGGCAGAATACGGGGATTACCAGGGAGCGGTAGTCAATGTCGTCACAAAATCAGGCGGCAACCAGTTCCACGGAGGGGCCTTTGGTTATGCCATCCCTCCGAACTTTGTCTCCAGTAACGTCGAGGGAGTTGCTTTCCCCCCTGACCTCGCCCAATATCCGTTCCATGTCGACCAGTCGTCCGACTTGAGCCTAGAATTCTCAGGCCCAATCTTAAAGGACAAAATCTGGTTCTACCTCAATGGCCAGATTAAAAAATATTCTTACTCCCAAGTCGGAACGGACCCGGAACAGCCCACGAAATCGGCTTACGATAGAGGTTTCTTGAAAACGACGTTCCAGCTCAGCAAGAACCATCGGCTCGTCGCCTCCTTTCAATATGAGAAGTCCGACCTGCCGGACGTGATTACTCCTTATCAACCTTATGACGCCTGCGCAAAAGAACCCGGGTGGTACTATGTGCCCAATCTGATGCTGACCTCGATTTTGGGACGCAACACGATCCTTGATGTGAAAATCGGCGGCTGGTATGCCCATGACGAATGGGTTCCGATGGACGGAAACCTGGACGAACCGAATCATTATGATGGAGCAACAGGGATAAACTCCAATGGCATCTATGGCTGGTATATAGGACATGGCACCAAATTCCAGGCCAACGCCTCTCTTTCTCAGTATGCCGATGATTTTATTAAAGGAAATCATGAGTTTAAAGTCGGCGTCCAGTATACCAAGGGAGGTTACGGCGGCACTTATTCTTACTCCGGCGGAGTGGCCTATTATGATTACGCCGGTTATCCGTATGCTGCCTATTTCCAGGGCCCTTATAAGTATGGATCGACGGTCAACAAGCTGGGAGTGTTCGTGGATGATGCCTGGTCGATCACCGACCGTCTAACCCTCAACTTGGGAGTGCGCTTTGACCATCAGGACGGCGATATCTGGAGTGTTGAAGAGATCGACGCTCAACAAAATCCCACAGGAAAAACAATTCCCGGACGAAAAAATGTGATCAATTGGAACACCTTGTCTCCCAGAATAGGTCTTGTTTATCAGCTAACGGCCGATCACAAGACCATTTTCCGGGTCAATTACGGATGGTACTATGATGGCCTGACCCTGGAAACATTTTCTGTGCTTTCACCAAGCGCTCCGCCCGTTTATGCTTTTCAGTGGAATTGGGACACGAATGCGTATGATATTCCCATGTGGACCTGGGACCCGACTTTGGGGAGAACCGTGGCCAATAATCTCAAGAACAACCTTTGTCAGCAATTCTCCATCGGTCTGACTCGCGAACTTTTGACGAACCTTTCTCTTGAGGTGACCTATCTTTATAAGTACATCAAAAATTTCTATACATGGTGGAATACCACTGGACAATTTGAGCAGGTCGATTATCTTGATGAATACTCTGGCAAGACGATTCAGGTCTGGAAGCAAACGAATGACCCTGGAGAAAATGTCCTGACGCTGAGGAATCTTCCCCAATATCAGCAAAAATATAGTGCTTTCATCATCACCGCGCAGAAGAGGATGTCCAATAACTGGCAGCTCAGCTCCTCTTTTGTCGTTTCTAAAGCCTATGGCGTCGCGAATCTCAGACAATATGGTGCCTCGGGTCTCACCCAACTGATTCAAGAAAGCTACGGCGGCATCGAAAACCCCAATGACCTCATCAACAATACCGGCTGGACGGGCTTGCTGCAAAGCGACAGGACGTATATGTTCAAAATACAGGGGACTTACATGTTCCCTTACGATTTCATTTTCAGCCTAAGTTATTGGGCTGAAACCGGAAAACCGATTGCCAGGACGATTCCTGTGGTCTCGACGGACGAGGTGGAATTTCCCCAGGGAGCCTTTGCAATCTTGGGCGAGCCCAGGGGATCAGAATGGAGGCTTGACCCCTGGTACAACCTGGACCTTAGGGTGGAAAAGCGCTTTCGCTTAAAAGGGAGTTTTGGTGTTAACATTCTGGCCGATGTCTTCAATGTTTTTAACAGCCATACGATGACCGAAGCCCTGACAACGATCGGCACCGCCGAAGGATTTATGAAGCCGGCCACCATAGTCCCTCCACGCAGGCTCCAGTTGGCCGTCCAAGTCGTATTTTAAGTTTAATTGATATGGTTGTTCTTTCCGAACATTTGGACGGAGGTAAGAAGATGGCAAAAGAAGTGGCATTTTCTTGGTTCGCAGCAGGTTTGATTGTCGGCGCTTGTCTTTTCCCGGCCGCATTGTCTGGCGGAGAACAGGCAAGCGGCCTTTCGGTGCATTATGAGGAACTGACAGCGCCCCAGTTTTCCTTGGCCGTGGAGAAATCGGGCGGCACGTGCATCATCCCGCTTGGGATTATCGAAAAACACGGCGCCCATCTTCCCCTGGGCACGGACCTCATCTCCTGCCGGGAAACGGCGCGGCAAGCCGCCGAAAAAGAATACTCCATCGTCTTTCCCGCCTACTACTTTGGCCAGATTTTCGAGGCCCGCCCCCAGCCCGGCACTCTGGCCTATGGCGAACGGCTAGTCTACGACGTCCTTGCTGAGACCTGCGCCGAGCTCGCGCGCAACGGCATCAAAAAGATCATCCTTTACAACGGGCACGGTGGCAACAACGCTTTCCTGGAGTATTTCTGCCAGACGCAGCTGGCGTTGCGGAGGGATTATGCCGTCTATCTCTTCACTTCGACCGTGAATATCGAGGAGGACCCCGAGGTGAAGAAACTGATCCGAACCAAGCTCGATATGCATGGGGGAGAGCGCGAGACCTCGGTCATGCTGGCGATCAACCCGTCCCTCGTCCACCTCGATCAGGCTAAAACAGAAAGCGGCGAGGACCAGCAACGACTGGCGCATCTGCCTCATGTTTATACCGGGATCTGGTGGTATGCGCGGTTTCCGAACCACTATGCCGGCGACGGAAGCGTTGCCACGGCGGAGCTCGGGCGGCTGCTGTTGAAAAAGGATGTCGATGAGCTGGCCGTGATGATCCGGGAGGTCAAACAAGACAAGAGGGTACTCGAGCTGCAAAAACAGTTCTTTGACTCCGCGGAGAAGCCCGTTAGACCGGTGAAGTGACTGAGCCAGGCGCTCTTTCAGAAGAGAAGAAGCAGCCGGGAGTAGAACCTCGTTTCCCGGTAGCGTTCATGGACGTCAAGAATACGTCCCTGCCTATCGACACTTTCAGCCGTGAGTGCTAAGGCGATGGGAGACTTGGAGAACCGGTAACCTAGGGTGAGATACCAAACCGGACGACTATCATGAATCCGGAAATCGTCGGTTACGACTCCCAGGAACTGATAGCGGTCCTGGCCCTGGATTGAATCATCCCCCTGATAGCGGATACTTCCCTTCATCTGCCATTGGCGCCAATCGGCGGCCACGTCCGAGGCCAGCGTAATTCCCCAGGCGCAATAGTATCCCCAGTTGAGCAGAGTCGTTTTCACTCCGGTATTGGCATGGTTTTGAGTATAGCGGTTGTAAGCCAGGGCGTTGATGAAGGCAAAATCGCCAAAGGCTTCGGCCTTCCAGCGCACATGGAGTCTCGGACCGAACCAGCTGATTTGGAGAACCGGCCCCAGGAGGCTCACGACCGCCATTTTGTCGGAGAATTCGGTGGGGATCGGCCGCCAAAACCGAGCGTCAGAAAGCGATGGGCCGCCGCCAGGAATCTCGGCGCTGCTGTCGTACCAAGCCGTCGCCCGCTTTTTAAAAAAGTCAAAAGCGCTGCCCGCTCCCAGAGATCCACTGCTGCCACGAGGAGACCCATCTTCACTCTTATCCACATTCTGCCACGTGTGGCCGAAGAGTACGGCCTCGGTGGTGATGTTGTATTCCTCCAAACCGGCCGAGCTGAAGTTGAAGTTCAAGGACATGCGGCTGGAGATTGTATCCGAAAAGTGGCGACGGAAGGCCATGGGTTCGCCGTATCCTGGAACTGAATTTGTTTCGGTTTCCAGGCCCAAGCTGAAGTGGTGGTAACTGGTTCCGGGCGGTGAGACCGAACCGTTCTTTGACCCCACAAACAAGCAAAAACGGTGCCAGGCTGCGTCCGGCCCGCTGTTCACGGCCCGGCCGCTTTTGCGATCGAGCCAGTTATTAACAGGAAGAAAAGGGTCGAAGAAAATACCGGCCACACCGTTGAGGAATCCTTTTCGGTGGCTGAAATAGGAACTGGCCTGAAACAGGGGCTCACCGATGGCAACGCCGCCGAAGCTGTTGAAGATCACATCATTGATGGAGATTATTTCGCGCCACTCGGAAACACATTCCCACAAGACGGACATGCTCAGGCCGTAAAGGAATGACGCACGGCTATTCATGCCGTTAGTGCGGCCGAAATTATAATAATAGGCGCCGGACAGCGCGTGCGACCAGTTAACCCAAAAACTATTGGAGTCCATTTTGGGAGACTCCGCTGTAAAGAAACGCCGGCGTTGGTCTTTCCAGGAAAACCTAAACTGCCAGTCTTCCTTGAATTTGCTATAGGCAATCCAGTACTCGATCGTGGACCCGGCGAGGAGAGGACTACCTTCCAGGTAGGCCCGGCCGGTCTTGGGGCGATGGGAAATCTGCTGTGCTGGGGTATTCTTCTTTTTAGCCGCGGCTGCGCTCGGCTGGTCATTGGTTTGATATGGAGAGCCGCAAACCAACGCCGGGATGGCCCACAACAAGCCCGCGACGAGCAGCACAGATACTTTTTTCATGCCTGCCGGTGGGCCGCCCGCCCGAAGATATCTTTGAGGGAAGGCTTATTTGCCCCGCTTCAATGCCAAGGCATAGCCGAGAGTAAAAACGATCGCACCGGTTTGGTCTTCGCCGTAAACTGCGGCATTCTTTTGGATGTTCGTCATACCCCAGGAAAAGTGGAAGGCGGCGACGATGTCCCCCGGGCCCAAGCGAATAGACACGCCTGCTCCTCCGGCGACCCCGGCGTTTATATCATTGATGTCTTTCTTGACATCGGTGGTCGCATCGAAAGATACGGGCGGAAGAGGCTGGTAGGCAGGGGGAAGCAACAGCGGAAATCCGCCCCCCGGATCAAGGTAGATGGAAGACATTCCGCTGGTGACGGTCTTGGCCTTGATCAGGAAGCCGACATACGGCCCGGCGTTCATAAAAAAATGCGGCTTCTCTCCCCAGCTCAACTCGAGAAGCACGGGGATCTCGATGTAGTCCAGAATGGCCTCATTAAAGAAATCGGCATAAAGAATCGTGCCCGGAGGGAGCATCAGGCCCGGCAGGTTTATAGTTATAGGCTGAATCCCATCCCGCTTTCCGCCCTGGGAGGCGTAGTTGATCTCAGCGCGCAGTGAAAAATGCGTCTCGAACTGAAAGTCGGCAAAGAGACCGAAATAGGGTCCCGTCCTCGACCTGAATCCCTGGCTGTAAATACCCGTGCCGCCCCTAATGTTCGGCATGCTGAGGCCTGCGTGCAGCCCGACCTGAATCTGATTGGCCAAGGCTATTCCTTCAGCCAGCAGGAGCAAGAAGAGAAGGAGGGCCGGGGTCCGAAGCCGGGAGCAATGCTTTTGGCTTTTTCGTCTCATTTCCCTATCCATGTTTCACCTCACTTCATCCAGAACTGACATGGTTTCGGCTGACATACTTTGGGCCATATATATATCCGATGGAAAGGCGATGTCAAGCGGGTGGGACAAAATGTGAGCCAGGAGGATTATCGGCCAGCAGGCAAGAACTCCGGAGGAATGGGACTGCCCGGCTTTTCATCCATCCAGAGAATGGCGCAGATCCGCCAGCGGCCGCCCTCACGAAACAGTTGGAGGCTGTTGATTCCGCGGCCCATTTTTTGCGGGTCGGCAACATTGATCCCTTTTCGATAGGCCGAAAAAACATGGGCCATCCGCCCGAAGACCTGGCTGGTCCGGGCGATCTCCGACTCGTGAAAGCTCTTGATCAAGCCTTTGTCCAGCCTTTCCCGGAAAGACCGGATGAATGTTTCCGTGTTCATGAGGTCCACGGTGTCATCTTTGTTCACGCGGGTGAACGAGGCGCTGGGCGTGAAAAGAGAGGCAAACCGCTCCAAGTTGGGCGCCTTTCCTTCGGGAAAGGTGAGGGATTCATAAAGGGCAGTGACCACAGAATCGATCGAAAGTGCGTCGCTGTCGAACCCACTTGCTTTTGACCCGAAATGGTCCTTCGAATAATCGAACTGCGGGGACCACATCCCCAGCAAAACAGCCAAAGAAACCAGGCCGAGAACGAAATTTTTTGATGTTTTCATTGCCGTTTTTCCCCTTGCCCAATGTTGTGCAGCCATCAATCGAGGTAGTATTTCTGGATGAGCGGGTTCAGCCGGGTCAATAGCTCATAATAAGAGACTCCTGCTTTTTGGGCCATCTCATAAGCCCTGACCTCGTCTTTATCGTCCCGCCCGATGATCGTCGCCACATCGCCGACCGACACTTTTGGGATATCCGTAAGGTCCAAAACGATCATGTCCATCGTGACCAGGCCCAAAACTTTGGCCCTGCGGCCGTGGACCAAAACTTCTCCGACGCTCGACAAGCTCTTCGGAAATCCATGCCAGTAGCCGATCGGGCAAATGCCGACCCGTGAATCGCGCCGGAGCGTTTCGGTCAGCTCATAGCTAACGCCACTTCCATTGGGCAAAGACTTGATTTCAGCGATAATGGTCCGCCAGGAAAGCGCGGGTTTCAAAGAGAATGACTTCTCCAGCGCCGCTTTCATTTTGAGAGAAGGCCAGAGCCCCATCAGTCCGATCCCGATTCTCACCATATCCCAATGGGCTTCCGGGTAAATAAAAGTCCCGGCCGTGGCACACGCGTGCCTGATCGGAGAGAACCCGGCCTTCTGGAAGGCGGCGAGCGCCTTTTGAAACTTCTCGATCTGACCCAGGGTATAAGCGCGGTTTTGAGGATCCTTAGCCAGGGCGAAGTGCGTGTAAATCCCCTCAACTTCGATATGAGCCAGATTTTTTTTCAGGATTCTGATGACCCTGGAGACATCTTCGGGGAAAAACCCCTGCCGGTGCAGTCCGGTATCGATTTTGATGTGAATCTTGATCTTCAGGGAATTCCCGAGATTTGCGAGCGCCCGCAAACATTCGAACGACGAAACAGTCAGGCTGATGTCGTGTCTAACGGCCGCCTCAAACCGCGCCGGAACCGTATAGCCAAAGACCAGGATTGGTTTGCGAACGCCTATCTCCCTCAGTCTTACGGCTTCGACGATCGAGTCGACTCCCAGCCAGTCCACGCCCAGCCGTTCCATCACCGGGGCATTATCGTAGAGCCCGTGACCGTAGGCGTTGGACTTGGCCACCGCCATCAGCCGGCAGCCACTGGGGAGAAGTTTCCGAAAAAGTCTGTAATTATGTTCCAGGGCCCTCTTGTCCACCTCGATCCATGTCCGGAGCATATCCTTTTCGATTCTCTTGGCAGTTCTCTTCGTCATGGTTTACTCGTGAACAATTCTGGGCTTTGAGTTAGCTATGGAATCCGTTATTCGCCGCCGATTTGCAGCAACTTAATCCGGAACGTCGGAGTCGTTATAGTCCTGTTGAGGTCAAGGTCGTTCCCAACTATATCGATTCCGTTCAGTATCTCAGCCGCCGTGCCGCCGATGGTTAGCCCCTTAACCGGGAAGGCGATTTTCCCGTCTTCGATCCAGAATCCTTCCGCGCCGCCGCTGAAATTGCCGTTGACCCGATTGATCCCGTACCCCGTAACTTCCTTGACCAGCAACCCCAACTTTGTCGCTTTAATAATATCTTCCGGGCTCGCTTCGCCCGCGGCCATGTAAAAGTTATGGTTTCCGATGTCCGGAAGGCTGGTGAAACCGCCCCGCTCGGCATTGCCCGTGCTCTTCACGCCGGCTCTTTTTGCCACTATGGTGTTGTACATAAAACTCTTGAGAACGCCTTTGTCGATGATAATCCTTTTCTGCGTGGGAACTCCTTCTCCGTCGAAGGGCGCGCTGGCCAGACCTTTTTCGCGTGTCCCGTCGTCGATTAAAGTGATGAGCTCCGAGCCGATGGTCTGGTTGAGCTTGTTGCTCAGGAAGCTGGCCCCCTGAAGGACATGTTCGCCGTTGACCGCGCCCAAGATGCCGGCGAGGATAGAAATGGCGACATCCGGGTCAAAGATGACGGCGGCTTTTTGCGTTTTGATTGGCTTTGGGTCGAGCATTTCATAAGCTTTCCGGGCCGCCTTATCCGCGATTTCCTCGGCCGGCTTGAGGTCCTTGTAAAACCGGCGGATGCAGGCCTCATCCCCAGTGCATTTTTGCTCGCCTTTTTCCGCCACCACGGACACGCCCAAATAGCTGCCCGAGGATTTATAACTTTTGAGCAGGCCGT
>CAZOKP010000014.1:0-44331 GCA_964580435.1 uncultured Eubacteriales bacterium | reverse complement strand
ACGCCACCCTCCCCTTCTATCAGCATAGGACTATCACGGAATTGGAAATGCTTCCCAAAATCAGGGAGGATTTGTCAGGAAAGCGAAATTCTGGTATCTTTTAATCATGTCCCAAAGACCAGAGAGAAGGCAGAAGAAAAAAAAAGAAGCCCTCATTTCAAAGAAGCAGAAAAGAATAATACTCCTGGCCTTTTGCTTTGTGATCGTCCTCGTTTTTATCAGCCTCTTTTCTTTTCCCTCGAAAGCAAAAAATAAGGTCAAGAAGGAGAGCGGCCTCAATGTTCTTCTCGTAACCCTGGACACGACCCGGGCGGATCGCATCGGCGCTTACGGCTACGGCCGGGGCCGGACGCCAAACCTGGACAGGCTGGCCCGGAGTGGGGTCATGTTTGAAAATGCCTATTGCTCCGCACCTCTGACCCTGCCCTCCCATTGCTCCATCCACACGGGAACTTATCCGATTTATCATCAAGTCCACAACAACGGGAACTATTCTCTTGACCCCGTCAACGTGACCTTGGCTGAAATCCTGAAACAGAGAGGTTTTGCCACAGCGGCCTTTGTCAGCTCCTTCACGGTGGATTCCCGGTTCGGGCTTGACCAGGGTTTTGATGTCTATGACGACCAGTTCAGACAAGACGAGATGATCAAGAACTATCTTTCCGAACGACAGGCGGAGGACGTCTACAAGTCCTTTTCCAGGTGGCTGGAGGGGAACTCCCAAAAGAGATTCTTCTCCTGGGTCCATTTCTATGACCCACATGCGCCGTATCACCCACCCTCGCCTTACAAAGAGGAATTTGCCGACGATCTTTATGACGGAGAGATTGCCTATATGGATGAGTATGTGGGGAAGGTCATCCAGAAACTCAGGGAAAAGAGCATCCTGGACAAGACCTTCATTGTCATCGCCGGCGACCATGGAGAAGGCATGGGCGAAAAGCTGGAAATGGGACATGGGATCTTCATTTATGAAGGAACGATGAGGGTTCCGTTTATTTTTTATGGGGAGAACTTTCTGCCCCAGGGGGTGGTCATCAAAGAAAAGGCCGGCCTCAACGACATCGTGCCGTCGGTCCTGGACATGCTGAAGATGCCGCTGCCGCAAAATCTCCAGGGCAGGAGCCTTTTGCCCATGGTCGAAGGGAAGAAAAAGGGGGAGACGCCCCTTTATATTGAAAGTTACGGTCCCCGGGAGACCTACCGCTGGTCCGAGTTGATCGGGATCATCGATAAAGGATGGAAATATATTCAGGCGCCCAAGCCTGAACTGTACAATCTTGCTGAGGACCCCCAGGAAAATAATAACTTGATAGAAAAAGACAGCAGCCGGTCTTCGATGTTTAAAGAAGAATTGAAAGAGTTCATCAAGGACTATTCCTCCCAGTTTGAAACTACGAAGAGGAAATTGACTCCGGAGGAAGAAAGCAGGCTGAGGTCCTTGGGCTATATCGGTGCAGGAGAGGAGATATCCGGCGAAAACCTACCCGACCCCAAAGACAGGATGGATGAGTATATGTTGATGTTCCGGGCGAAGAAATTGGAAATGAAGGGCAAGAGTGAAGAGGCGATCGAGAAATATCGCGAACTCATTCTCCTGGCTCCTGATGTGTCCTGGTACTATGTCGACCTGGCTATGACTTTGGCCAAGTCAAAGAGAATGCCCGACGCCATCCTGGTTTTAGAACAGGCCCGCAAAAGAATGCCGGAATCCATGGGGACTCTTTCTCCGCTGGGGCTTTTTTACATGCATGTCGGGCGATTTCAGGATGCTTTTGACGTCAGTCAGGCCATGCTCCGGCTGGACCCGCAGAATTTTGATGCCCTGGCCATTTCCGGTTGGTTTTACGATATGGAGGGGAAATGGGAAGAATCATCCCGGGCTTTTCAAAAAGCCCTGGAGATCGAGCCTGAGAACAGGCCCGTGCGTCTTAAGTACGCCTATTCCCTTGGGGCTCTCGGCAGATACAACGAAGCCCTGGATATCTATAACAAGCTCAAGGAAGAATCGCCGGATAACTCCAAGATTTATTCCGACCTCGGCGTTGTCTATACATCCATGGGGAATCTGAGCCTGGCCAGGGAAAACCTCAAGAAAGCGGTCGACCTCGACCCCTCTCCCGAGACATATCTGGGTTATTCCGCCATTCTTGAGAGGGCTGGAGATATCCAGGAAGCCATCCGTTATCTCAAGCTGTATTTGGCTTCAACCAAAGAAGGCGATACGCCGAGGAAACTCAATGCCCAGAAGGCGTTGAGCGTGTGGGAGCGGAAAATCCGGTAGACCAGCCGGCCGTTTTCCCCTGATCGCCCCGGGCGGGAAGATCGGGCCTATTTGAGTCAAAAATAGAATTAAGGTATTTTTAAACAGTGCCGAAAAAGTCGAAAAGAAGACAGAAGGGAAAAAAGGAGGCTCCCGGCCGACTCGAAGGAAATAAGGCGAACGGCTCCCAAAAACAAAAACGGACAATTCTGGTCGCCGCCGCTTTTCTTGTCATCCTCATTTTGGCCGGCGTATTCTTCTTTTTTTTGAAAACAGGAAACAAGGTCATTAAGGACAGCGGCCTCAATGTCCTTCTCTTAACTCTGGACACGACCAGGGCGGACCACATCGGTGCTTATGGCTACAGCAGAGCTAAAACGCCGAACATAGATGCATTGGCCCTCAAGGGAGTCAGGTTCGTCAACGCCTACTGCCCAACCCCGCTTACGCTTCCCTCTCATTGCACGATTTTGACCGGCACAACCCCTCTCTATCACAAAGTTCGGAACAACGGCTCTTACTCTCTCGGAAAGGAAGCGGTGACGCTGGCCGAGCGGCTGAAAGAGGCCGGATACGCGACGTCCGCCTTTGTCGGCTCGTTCAACGTGGATTCCCGATTCGGCCTGGGCCAGGGGTTTGATTATTATGATGACAATTTCAGCAGGGAAGAAATGCTGAAGACATTCCGGTCCGAGAGAAAGGCGAAAGGGGTGGCGGATTCATTCCTCCGCTGGTTTGACGAAAATTCTGCTAAAAAGTTCTTTTCCTGGGTTCATTTTTACGACCCTCACATGCCCTATGACCCGCCCTCTCCATACAAAGAGGATTTTGCCGACAGCCCTTACGACGGCGAGATCGCCTATACGGATTTCCACATCGGCAGGATGATCGAGAAGCTGAGAGAGAAGAACATCTTGAACAAGACCTTGATCGTCATCGCCGGCGACCACGGTGAGGCCTTGGGGGAGAAGGAAGAAGTTGACCACGGGATCTTTATTTATGATGTGACCATGAAGGTCCCGTTTATCCTTTACGCTGAGCAGAACATTCCGCAGGGAGAGGTGATCAATGCCAGGGTCAGGCTGATGGACCTGATGCCTACCGTGCTGGACCTGGCGAACCTTCCTTTGAACAAGGAGATTCAGGGGATAAGCCTGGTGCCCTACCTGGAGGGAAAGAAAAGAGGAGACCTTGTCTGTTACCTTGAGACGTATTTCCCCCTGGAAGACTACGGCTGGTCGCCGCTCATCGGGTTGGTCGACCAGGGCTGGAAATATATCGAGGCTCCGAGAGCGGAGCTGTATAACCTGGCCGAAGACCGAGGTGAAGAGAGAAATGTCATCGCTGCGGAACAGAAAGTCCTTTCTTCGCTCAAAGAAAAACTCAAGGACGTGATCAAGGCATGCTCCTCGGAAGCGAGTGCGCCGAGGAGAAAAATGACTCTCGAAGAGGAGGAAAAACTGAGGGCCCTGGGCTATGTGGGAGGAAAATCTTCGGGAGACCTCCTTAAAGGAGCGCTTCCCGACCCCAAGGACAAGATAGGCGAGTTTCTGGTCCTGCATAAAGCCATGAGGTATGAGTGGGAAGGAAACCTGGGAGAGGCGGAGAAGTATTACAGAGAGATGGTCCGACTCAGCCCGCAGGTTCCTTGGAACTATGTGAATTTGGCCATTCTTCTCGCCAAGAGCAGAAAAATGCCCGAAGCGATTGAGGCCTTGAAAGAGGGGCTGGCCAGGATGCCGGATAACTTTGTTTTGCTTTCGAGGCTGAGCCATTTTTATATGAGGGAGGGAAAGCTCACGGAAGCCTATGACATGAGTCAGACCGTCCTCAAGCAAGATCCCCGGTATTTTGATGCCCTGGTCATTTCCGGCTGGGTTTTGGACACTTGGGGGAGAGAGGGGGAAGCCTCGGAGTATTTTAAAAGAGCCCTGGACATTGAGCCTGAAAATAGGCTCATCCGGATGAAATACGCCTATGCCCTGGCTGCTCTCGGCAGGACCAAAGACGCCTTGGAAATTTATGACCAACTCAAGAAAGAAGCTCCGGATGATTACCGGATTTATATAGACCTCGGCATCATTTATTCGTCTTTAGGGGACCTGGAGCTCGCCCGAGAAAATTTCAAAAAAGCCGTTGATATCAACCCCTCTCCGGAAACGTATCTGAATTATTCCTCCGTCCTGGAAAGAGGCGGGGATTTAAGGGAAGCCGTTCGGTATCTGAGGCTGTATCTCGAGACGACTCAAGAAGGGAATACCCCGAGGAAAAGAGAGGCTCAGAAGGCCCTGGGTGACTGGGAAAGAAGACTTAAGTAATTGAAAAGGCCGGTGTTTAGGGGGGAGGTCCGCTTGTTTATCAGTCCTTTATCTGTTAAAATATTATCTTGAGTGGAGGCTTAAATGAAAAAGGCATTCGGTTTTATAGCGTTTTCCATTTTGGCTTGTTTTGTTGTCGCGACGTCCGCAGCTGAAAAGAAAAAAGACACGAAAAAGTATGATCAATGGCTGAAAGAAGAAGTGAAGTTGTTAACCACGGCGGAGGAAGAGAATCAGTTCAAGAAACTCAACACCGATGAGGAAAGAGACCAGTTTATCGAGCTGTTCTGGGCCAGGAGAGATCCTTCCCCAGGAACAAAGGACAATGAGTTCAAGGACGAGTGGTATCGGAGGCTGGAATACGTCAACAAGACGTATAGTACAGGCCCAAGAAGGGGATTTCATGGTGACATGGGAAGGGTTTACATGTTTTTTGGCCCTCCGCTTCAAACATCGGCTCTTGCTCCCACGACACGGCCTGAGTCAATTGGAGGGAGCCAGCTTGAGGGCGCCTCTGAAATATGGACTTACCAACCCATGCCTGACCTCAACCTCAATGAATCTTTCAGGGTCCAATTTACAGAATTCCAGGGTGTCTATGACTTGTCTGCGGCGACAACTCAGAGCGTGAGGCGGGCTCTTGAGCAATTTCCCAAAAAGGTCATTTTTAATCCGGACCTGACCGAATTGCCGCGCTATAGATTTTATTTTGACGAAAACTCGTTTGAAGGCAAATTGATTACGAATTTCATGACCACGGGAGAAGAGATCAAGCAGATCCCCTTGGAGTGGAGGCCGATTTTTACCCGGGCGATGAACCAAAGCACCTATGTGTCCTTCCTTATTCAGATAGACCCTCAGCAGATCGATAAGAAGAAATTCAAACAAGTCACTGTTTTCGGAAAAATAAAGGGAGAACAGGGGGAAGAAGATTTTTTGAAAACCGTCAGCACGGAAGCCGGAACGGAAGGCAAGCTCTTGGCTATCGCCGGCCTTCCGACCAATGCCGGCAAGATTGCTCTTTATCTTGGCGTGGAGGACAAAGACAAGGAAAAATACACTTTGCTCAAATCCGACCTGGACGTCCAGAATCTCTGGAAAGACGAATTGAGCACAAGTACTTTGATTCTGTCTCCTGATGTGACGTCCGCTTCAGGGTCAGGCAGCAAGGAAGAATTCAACCCCTATGTTGTCGGAGAGTTTAAGGCTGTTCCCCGCTGGGGGAATATATTTAAGCCGAGTGAGTTTTTGAATGTCCTTTTCCAGGTTTATAATGCCAAGCTGGAAAACGAGAAGGTCTCTTTGACTATCGATTACTTCATCTCCACGCCAGAGGTGACCTATAAGCTTAACCCGCAAGAGGTCAGTGAGAAAGTTGAGCCGGACAAAGCTCTGGTCGGAGGGACTCAAGTCCCGCTCTCTCCGCTGAAACCCGGCCCATACAGCTTAAAAATAAAAATCACGGATAAAATCGCCAATACGTCCATAGAGAAAAGCGCCGATTTTACCGTGGAGTGATAAAGGGAGAACATAGAATGAAAAAAGTCTTCGGCGGAGTGTCCCTAGCGTTTATTCTTTTGGCTCTTTTTGGAGACGTGACGCCGGGATGGAGCGCGTTGAGCTCAAATCAGGAGACAACAAAGTTCGGAGCTTTCTCTTATAAAAGAGAAACGAGAGAACTGGCCATCGTCGCCGATACGGAACTGGCCAGCAGACGCCTCAACGAGAAATATTTTCCTCTGGGGATAAAAATAGCGAACAAAAACGTGGACGGGTTCGTCGTGAATCGAGAAACTCTTGTCCTGGTCGATGAGAATGGGAATGTCTATCCCATGCCCGATATTCTTGAGCTTCAAAAGAACTACAATCAATTGACTCCGGATCATAAGTTCAAAAGCCAGACAGGCATATTGGGCGATGAGCTCCTGACGAGCTTCAGCTATTTCCAAAAAGCCCTCAGTAATTTTTATCCTCAAACCCAGGGGGGAGCCAGGGTCATCGATTCCGTCTATATCCGGACAAAAGGTTACATGGAGGACCTGATTTATTTTCCGATGCCGCCCGGAGGAATTAAAGGAAAAGTAATGAAGTTGCGGCTCGATATCCCCGAGCTCAAGACTCCTTTTGAAATGATTTTCGTGGTGGATTGAGTCATCGTCCCGGTTGAGGACTCTTTCGGCAGATTGCATTTTCTCTGACGATATGATGGGAGGCGGGTCCTGTCGCGGTTCACCCCCCGGCGAGGCTCGGGAGATGTGGCTCGAAGTCACGCTGCGATTTCCCCAGCGAGGAAATCTTGCTCGATTCGCTCCTCGCTCTCCTCTTCGAGGAACCGTGCCCGCTCGTCGCTCATACGGACTTCTCACCACATCATCCCTCCCCTCATCCCCCGGGCGGGGACTAATGCTGTGTCACCCTCCCTGGATCATCGCGTTAATCATGGAAACGGAGATGCTGTCCCTCCCTGCCAAAAATTTGACATAAAAGAGGGTTTGTGTTAGATTTATGCCTTATTTTTCCATAATTTATAAAGGAAAAAGCATGTTCGCGATCATCAAGACCGGAGGAAAGCAGTACAAGGTCCAGGAAGGAGATGTTCTCGCAGTCGAGAGGGTTCCCGCAGGAGCGAGCCAGAGAATTTTCTTCAATCAGGTCCTCCTGATTGCCGATGATAAAGAGACCGTGATCGGGATGCCGGTCGTTGAAAAAGCTGCGGTCAGGGCCAGGATCATGGAGGATTTTAAGGACGCGAAGGTTCTCGTTTTCAAGAAGAAAAGAAGGAAGCAGTACAGGAGAACGCGCGGACACCGACAGGAGCTAACCCGGGTCAGGATCGAGAGGATCATCCCGGACGTCAACACCTATATTGAAGAAGAAGTTAGCGAGCCGGAAGAAAAGGTTGTGAAAGAAGCGAAACCCGTGATAGAGAAAAAAAAGGCGGAGGCTCCTGAAGTGAAGAAGCCGGAGAAGCGGGAAGCGAAGGCCAAGGAGAAGCCCGCGGAACCGAAACCGGAGAAGGCCAAAGAGAAAAAGGCCGCCAAAGCCAAGAAAGTGGCTCCGGCCAAAACGGCCCCGAAGAAGCGGCCGAAGTAAAGGAGAACGAGGATGGCACATAAGAAATCGAGCGGAAGCGCTCGAAACGGAAGAGACAGCAGCGGCAAGCGGTTGGGGGTGAAACGTTTCAGCGGCCAGGTGGTCCGGACTGGGTCTATCCTCATTCGTCAGAGAGGAACACCGTTTAAAGCGGGTGTCAATGTGAGTCGGGGCAAGGATGACACGCTCTTTGCCAGGAAAGACGGCGTTGTTCGGTTTGAAGATAAAGGGAGCAGGGGCAAATTCGTCTCTGTCGTCCCGGCTTAGAGGTGTTGGCTAAAACGAAGTCGCATTCTGTCGCCACAGAAAACGCAAGGTCATCTCCATTTTGCGGAGGCCCCGGCTAAACCAGCATGTTCGTTGATCGGATCAAAGTCTATCTTCTCGCCGGCAAGGGAGGGAATGGATGCGTCAGCTTTCGCCGGGAATATGGTGTCCCCAAGGGGGGGCCTGACGGAGGCCGCGGCGGAGACGGCGGCAGTATTTTCCTGGTGGCCGAGCAAGGGCTGAGCTCCCTTTCCTATTTCCGGTTCCATCCCATCAACAAGGCCCGCAAGGGGGCCCACGGCGAGGGCGGCAACCGCTCCGGGAAGAAGGGCGAAGACCTCATCTTGAGCGTCCCCGTCGGAACAGTCGTCAAATCGGCTGAAAACGGAGAGATTTTGTTTGATTTTCTGCACCCGGGCCAAGAATTCCTGGCGGCCGGAGGCGGGAAAGGGGGACGGGGAAACGCCTCTTTCGCGACGCCCACGCACAGGACTCCGAGAGAATGGCAGAACGGCGAGCCCGGCGAGGAAAAAGAACTCATCCTGGAGCTGAAGCTTATCGCCGATGTCGGACTGGTCGGCTTCCCTAATGTGGGAAAATCCACGCTGATCTCAAAGATCTCCGCGGCCAGGCCGGTCATCGCCGATTATCCTTTCACCACCCTCGTCCCTCACCTTGGGGTCGTGGATGTGGGCAGGGAAAGAAGTTTTATAGTGGCGGATATCCCGGGGCTCATCGCCGGGGCTCACGAGGGGCACGGGTTGGGAACCCAATTTCTCAAGCACATCGAGAGGACAAAAATATTAGTCCATATCATTGATGTCTCGCCCTATTCGGGACGCGACCCGGTCGATGATTACCGGGTCGTCATGGACGAGTTGGAAGCCTATAGCCCGGAGCTTGTCAGGAGGCCGCAGATCGTGGTCGCCAACAAAATCGATCTCTTGGGAGAGTCGATGGAAGGGCTCGGGGCGGTGAAAAAACTGGCCTCCCGGAAACGATTGCCTTTTTTTGCCATCTCGGCGATGAAAGGAAAAGGGCTGAAGCCTTTAGTATCAGCCATGGCCAAGGAGCTGGCTTCTGTGGAGGAAAACAAAGGCTAGGCGGATGGTCAAGGAGAGGATCGGCCTTTTGGGTGGGACCTTTAATCCCGTGCACGAAGGACATCTGCGGGCCGCCGACGAGGTCCGACGGAAGTTCGCTCTCCACAAAATCCTATTCATCCCTTCTTTCATTCCCCCGCACAAACAGACGACCGACATAGCATCTCCCGAAGACCGCTTCGCCATGGTCGAGGCCGCCGTTCGGGGGAATCCGCGTTATGTGGCGTCTCCTATCGAGATCGAAGCCCAGGAAAAATCCTATTCCATCATCACCTTGAACAAGGTCAAAAACATATACCGGGATGCCTGGGTCTTTTTCATCGTCGGCATCGATGCCTTTTTGGAAATTGAGACCTGGAAATCGTACCAAGAGGTGCTCGGGCAATGCCATTTTATCGTCACCAGCCGGCCGGGCTACCTTCTGGAAGAGGCCAGGTCCGTGCTTCCTCGAAGATATGCCGGTCAAATCTTCGACCTGGGGGAATCCGAGTCGGTCGCGGAGGACCTTGTCCGCACATTCCGGGTTTTCCTTGTTTCCATAAAGGCCCTGGATATATCCTCGACAGAGATTCGCCTCAGGATCAAGCAAGGCCAATCCGTTAAAGGCTTCCTCCCGGAAGCCGTGGAGGTCTACATCAAAAAGAACAAGCTTTATCAGGAGTAAGATGGTCCAAGCCAAAACAAAACAGTTCACCAAGAGGAGTCTTCCTCCCGAAGTCAAGCTCTCTGTCAAAGCCTGCCAGGCGAAGAAAGCCGAAGATATCCTTGTCCTTGACCTCAGAGAGATCTCCACGTTTACAGATTTCTTTGTCATCATGACGGGGAATTCTTCCAGGCAGAATGTCGCCATCTATGAGGGCATCGAACAGGAGCTGAAGAGGCAGAAATGTGTCCCCATGGGGGTCGAGGGCAAAGAGCACGCCGAATGGATCCTGATGGACTACGGAAGTTTCATCGTCCATGTGTTCTCAAAAAGTGCCCGCGAATATTATCTCCTCGAAAAATTATGGGGAGACGCTCCCAAAGTGACCTACGCCTCGAGCTAGACATCCTTCAAATTATATATTGACATTTCCTTTGTAAATCATTATTTTTTATGGGCAATTTTTGAACAGGCGGGACAAAACGGCTGCTTTGCCTGGGAAAAAATGGGGCATAATTAAGAATGCAACTCAAGCTGATCTGGCCTGGGAAGACAAAAAACAGGGACTGCCGGGCTCTGGAGGAGTTCTATCTGGCGAGGATCCGCCAGCTCCAGCCCTGCAGCCTTGTCGAAACGAAAGAAGCCAAAGGATGGGACGACCGATATGCCGAGAAAATCAAGGACCTGGAAGCAAGAAACCTGGAAAAACACTTTGAGGATGGTTATATTATCTGCCTCTTCGACAAAGGACGAGAGATGAGCTCAGAGGATTTCGCGGGATTTCTGGAGAAGCGGTCTTTGACTTCGCGAACGGCGACTTTTGTCGTCGGGGGGTTCGCCGGCCTGGCCGACAGGATCATTAAAAAAGCGGATTTTCTCCTCGCCCTGTCGCGGATGACCTTTTCTCATGAGCTCTGCCGCGTCGTCCTGCTGGAACAGATTTATCGGGCCTTAACCATTATGAAAGGAAGTCACTATGCCAAATAAAAAAGTGGATAAATTGACCAAGACGGAGAAGCGGGCTTACCGAAAATGCCTCCTGGAACAGAAAGAAAAAATCATCAGGAAACTGAGTCAATTCTATAACGAGAGCAAGGAAGTCGAAACGGATATCGCTCAGGACGTGGCCGACAAGGCGGAGAGTTCCTATACCAAAGAATTTCTTCTGAGCTTATCCAACGCCGAGCGAGAGCAGCTATTTCTCATTGACGAAGCTCTCAAAAGGCTGAAGACCCCGGAGTTCGGGTTGTGCCAGATGTGCCAGAAGCCGATCGGCAGAAAGCGCCTGACTACCCTCCCCTGGACTCCCTACTGCATCGATTGTCAGCAGAAACTGGAAGAAGAGAAAGGTTGAGGGCCGCTTTCCGCCGGCTGCTCTCCTCCTGGAGTAAATACGCAGAGGTTCTTCTCTATCCCTCGTTTTGTGAAATCTGTCAGACATTCCTCGAGAAACCCGGGGAAAAGATCATCTGCCAGAGTTGTCAGGAAAGAATCAAGCCTCAGCCTCAGGACTCTTATTGCCTGTGCTGTGGCCGATTTTTTGAGGGTGCGGGAGAGCCTCATTTTTGCCTGGGTTGCCTAGAGAGAACCCCGCCGTTCTCCAAACATCGGTCTTGCGGCCGCTATGAGGGGACCGTCAAGGATGTCATCTTGCTCTACAAGTACGGCGGGTTCGAGGGTTTGGGGCAGTATTTGGCCGATTTTATGGATCAAGCTCTGGGCTCGGAGGAAGATCTCTGGCTCGACGTGGACGCTATCGTCCCCGTGCCGCTTCATCCCATCAGGGAGAAAAAACGAGGGTTTAACCAATCTCGGGTCCTGGCCAAGCGGCTGTCCCACCTAAAAAATATCGACCTTATGGACAAGCGGCTTGTGAAAGTGAAAAATATTCCTCCCCAGACGTCCTTGGAGGCGAATGAAAGAGCGAGAAATGTGCGCGGGGCGTTTAAAGTGAAGAGGCCTGAGACGATCAAGGGCAAAGTCATCCTCCTTGTCGATGATGTTTATACGACCGGTTCAACCCTCCGCGAGTGCAGCTTAGCCCTGAGGAAAGCGGGCGCCAAGGAGGTCAGGGCTGTGACCATTGCTCAAGCCTGAAGCGTTTTCCGGGGCAAAAAAAAGCGCCGTGGCCTTTCCGGCCGCCGGCGCTTTTCCGATCAGATCGGTAGGGGCCTTATTTCTTGGGCTTTTCTTCAGAAATCTGTTTGAGGATCTTGACTTTCCGCGGCTTGAGCTCTGGCTTTTTGGGCATCGTGATCTTCAAAACGCCGTTTTCGTGCTCGGCGTGGATTTTGTCCTGGTCGATATAATTCGGCAGAGTGAATGATCTGTAGAACGAGCCGTAAGCTCTTTCGAGGCGGTGATAATTCTCTTCCTTTGTCTCCTTTTCCATCTTCCGTTCGCCCTGGATGCTCAACATGTTGTCCTCGAGTTTGATTTCGACATCTTTCTCCTCGATTCCAGGGATCTCAGCCGTGAGCACGAGCTGGTTTTCATCTTCGTAAATGTCAACAGCAGGAGCCCAGGCGCTCGTGATGAGGTCTTTTTGTTCGCCGCGGCTTGTCACAGCGTCCTCAAACAGCCGGTTCATCTTTTCCCTCAAGGTCACCAAATCCCTGAAGGGATCCCATCTGATAATCGCCATTTTTTACCTCCTAAACTGAAATCAAGCTTAGGCATAATATAATAGTTTAGTATTGTTTTGTCAAGTATATTTAAAATAAAATATTTAAATATACTCCGTTTTCTGGCTGACTATAGATTCATTTATTGAGGGAATTACCCTGGACGAGGACTACAGCCTCCCCTTTAAGACTGATTTTTCCAGCTTTCTCGCATAACTGCCGTACGTCTCCCCTGATGAACTCCTCGTGGATTTTGCTGATCTCCCGGGCGATGACAATGTTCCTGTTTCCAAGGGTCTCCTCCATGACCCCGAGAAAATCGAAAAGCCGTCTTGTTGGAAGGTAGAAAATGAGAGTGGCCTCTTCTTTTTTCAGGGAAAGCAGCCATTTCCGTGTTTTCTCTTTTTTGGGAGGAGGAAACCCGAGAAAGAGAAACCGGTGGGTCGGGAGACCGGAGGCCGATAGAGCCGCAATCAGGGCGGATGGGCCGGGGACAGGGATGATTTTAATCCCCCGTTTTATGGCTTCCCTAATAAGCCTGAAGCCTGGGTCCGAAACTCCCGGAGTTCCCGAGTCAGAGACCAGAGCGACATCTTTTCCATCCTCGAGCAGGCTTAGGATCCGGGGGATCTTCTGGGCTTCTTTGGGTTGATAATAGCTGATAAGGTTTTTATGGATGTTATATCTCGAAAGAAGCTTGAGGGTCTGGCGAGTGTCCTCGCAGGCAATGGCCTCGACTTCATTGAGAACGCGCAATGCCCGGAAGGTCAAGTCCTCGAGGTTTCCGATCGGGGTCGCGACGATAAAAAGGCTCATAGCTCATCTGTTCCGGTCGTAGGGATAAAGGAAATCGTGTCCGACCGTGCGGGCTGAGATCTTGGCAATAGGCGGCATTTTTCTCTTGAATTCCGAGTTCCTGACCAGGGTCATTATCTTTTCGACGGCCTCCTTGGCAAACCCGGCGGCGATGACGTCTTTTATGGATTTTCTCTCGTCGACGAGCTGGAAGAGGATTTCATCGATCTGGCCATAGGTCAGGCCGATTTCTCCCTCGTCGGTCTGTCCAGGCCAAAGGCCGGCGCTTGGTTTCTTCTTGAGGATTCTTGCCGGGATGCCGAGGTGCGCGGCCAGGTCCCCAACCTGTGTTTTATACAGATCGCCGAGGGGGTTGATGGCGCAGGCCATGTCGCCGTGAATTGTCCCGTAGCCGATGAGCAGCTCTGTTTTGTTGCTTGTGCCCAGGATGAGCGCGTGCTCCTTGGCCGAAAAATCATACAGGATGGACATCCTTTCCCGGGCCATCTTGTTTCCTATCCTGACCTTGTCTTGGGTGGGATAGCCGGAGAAATAGGCGTCGACCATCGGCGCGATGTCGATGACCTGAGACCGGATGCCCAAGCGCCGGGCGACGGCCTGAGCGTCCTTGACATCTTCGCCAAAGGTGTCTTTGTAGGGCAGGATCATCCCGATGACGTTTTTCGGCCCTAAAGCCTTAGCTGCCAGAAAAGCGCAGACCGAAGAATCGAGACCGCCGGAAAGGCCGAGAATTCCTTTTTTATAATTGAACTTTGTCAACTCCTCCCGGATGAAGGTGCGGAGGACTTTCGCGATAAAGGGGGCGTTAATCTTCATACTTTCGGACAATCCTTTCGAGAGCCCGGAGAATGATTTCTGGCTTATCGTCCCGCTTGAACGGCCACGTTTTGCGGGACGCCCTGATCTGATTGAGGTCGAGGTCGACAACAACCAGCTCTTCGTCGACCGACGAGGCTTTTACGAGGAGCTTGCCCTGGGGATTATAGACAAATGAACCGCCAGAGAAGGTCTTGCCGTCCTCGCACCCGACTCGGTTTGAATAAATAACAAACGAAGTGGAGAAGAACGAAATGGTCTCACCCATCAATCCCCACATGCGGTCGGTGGCGAATCCCTGTCTCTCGGAAAAGCCTCTTCCCGGAGCTGCGCTCGTGACGATGATAATATCGGCCCCTCCGGCGAAGAGAAGATAGCCGGCCCCGTAACTCAAGAAATCGCGGCAGATCATCAGCCCGGCTCTCCCGAATCGAGTCGGAAATGTTTCGAAATTCTTTCCCGGGGCGAAGAACTTTCCTTCCTCGAGCATGCCGTAGGTAGGAAGAAAAACTTTCCGGTGGATATGAATAATCTTCCCCCCGGAAAGATAGGCTGAAGAGTTGTAGAAAACCCCGGCTTCTTTCTCTTCCACAAAACCGAGGACGATATCCATATGCCGGCTTAAGGCCTTGATTTGCTTAAAGATAGGGGCCCCGGCCGGTTTGAGTCCGACCTCCTGGACTAGGTCCATTAAGGTATAGCCAGTGAGGCTCAGTTCCGGGAAAACAATGAGGCTGGCTTTCTTCTTTTTGGATTTTTCGATAAAATGGAGGTGAAGCTGGAGGTTATGCTCGACGTCCCCCAAGCGAGGAGCTATCTGGGCCAGGGCGACTTTCACAATGAAAAAGTTATCACAATTTGACTCGGTTTTCAATTTGGAAAAAGCTTTGAAAATTTATCCGGGTTGGGCTATATATATAAAGAAGTGCCGGCCATGAATCATATTGCCTTCCACCTGCGCAAGATCTATTTTAACAAGCTGACCGGCCAGCTGATCTTTAAGCACGGCTCTGTGCAGAAATATCTTTTCTTCCAGGACGGCGACCTGGTCCATGCCAAAACCAATGTCCCGGAGGAGCGGCTGGGAGAGATCCTGTTCAAGCTGGGAAAGATTTCTACTGAGGCCCATTCTGAGATCGACCGCTATATCGACCCGGGCAAGTCCATCGGCAAGTCCCTCGCCCAAAAGGGCCTGACTTCGCAGCGGAATGTGGAGGACGGGTTGACGTATCAGATGAGGGAAATCACCCTGGGCCTTTTTCCGTATTTTGATGCGGAGATCACCTTCCAGGAAAAAGCATCGCTCGGTGACCAGAGTTTCCCGTCGCGCGTAAACGTTCCCTATCTCATTGAAGACGGGATCCGGCGGATGAAATTCCACGCGGCCCTGCAGAAATTCCTGGAGAAAAAGATTCCCTCTCCCAAGTCCCGGGTTCTTTATCATCTTTTGACCGAGGAAGAAAAGGAGATTCTCAACCAGATCAAAGGGGAAGGGACATGCGAAACCCTCTGGCGGTCCCACAAGTATAATCCCGAATTTTTCTGGAAAAGCACTTATCTTTTCTATTGTTTGAACCTCATCGATTTCAGGGATAAGGACGCCATCGCCGAGCAAGAGGCAAAAGAGGGAGAGTTCCTCCGCCCCGACATCCAGGAGCAACTGGAGGAAGTCCTGGCGTTCGAGGAAAAAATCTCTTCCTCAAATTATTACCAGATCCTGGGCGTCCCCAAGAATGCCTCTGAAGACGATATCAAGAAGGCCTATTTTCAACTGGCCCGAAAATTTCACCCAGACCGCTTTGACCGTGCGGTTCCGCCCCGGGAAAAAGCGCAGATCGAGGATGTTTTTGATAAGATCACCAAGGCCTACCGGATCCTGGCCAGCAAGCAACAACGGCAGGAATACGATGTTCGGGGGGCCTCCAGCCCTCAGGCTACGGGCAAGGACGTAGTGAAAAAGGCGGACACCAAATTCCGTCAGGCCAAGACGCTCTATACTATGGGCAGGTATGAGGACGCGGTCGTCCTTCTTGAAGAAACCGTGAGGCTGAACAAGAACAAAGGGGACTATTATTTGCTCCTGGCTATGACCGAGGTCAAGATTCCCTCTTTCAGCAAGAAGTCCGAAGAGCACTTCCTGAAAGCCGCGGAGTTGGAACCCTGGAATCCCGAAGCCTTTGTCGGGTTGGGCATGCTGTACAAACAGGAGGGGATGTTGACCAAAGCCACCCGGCTGCTCCGGAAAGCCCTGGAGGTTGATTCCGGTCATGAAGTCGCGCGCCGGGAGCTTGAGGCCATGGGCAAAGGTGATAAGAAAAAGGGGCTCAAAGGCCTGCTCTCGATAAATATTTTTGGCCCCAAAAAGAAATAGGACGCGTCAGCGCCTTCCGACGAGCTTCAGGAATTCCTCTTCGTCCAAAATGGGGATCCCCAACTGGCGTGCTTTATCGACCTTGGACCCCGGCGCTTCGCCGACAACCAGATAATTGGTCTTGCTCGAAACGGAGGATGTGACTTTTCCGCCGAGACTCTCGATTCTCTGTGCGGCTTCCTCCCTCGGGAACTTGGAAAGAGTCCCGGTTAAGACAAACGCCTTTCCTGCCAATGGCCTATCCCCGCGCCGTTGTTCGCGGGACCTGAAATTGAGACCGGCCTGTTTGAGTTTTTGGAGAAGCTCGATGTTTTCCGGCTGACGGAAGAAAAAAGCGATGCTTTCGGCCACTGTCGGGCCAACGTCCTCGACCCGAGTTAGGTCTTCAGCGGAGGCCTTGGCCAAAGCGTCAAGAGTCTTGAAATTTTGGGCCAAGGTCTGAGCCAATCTTTCACCCACATGCCGTATCCCGAGCGCAAAGAGCAGCGCTGCGAGGTCTCTCTGCTTCGAGTTCTTGATCTCATCGAGCAGGTTTTGAGAACTCTTGGGGCCCATTCTTTCGAGCCCGACCAAATCGTCATAGCGGAGGGAATACAGGTCTGGGATGGCGCGCACCAGTTTTTTTTCTAAAAGCTGGTCCACGAGCGCTTCGCCCAGGCCCTCGATGTTCATCGCCTGTCGCGAGGCAAAGTGGAGAAGAGATTCACGCAATTTGGCCGGGCAGGAGGCGTTGGTGCAGCGGGCGATCGCCTCTCCTTCGGGCCTGAACGTCGAGGACCCGCAGGCCGGACAGCGGCTGGGAAAGACGAATTTCCTTTCCTTGCCCGTCCTTCTCTCTTTCATCACGGCGACGATTTTGGGAATGACGTCCCCGCTCCGCTCGATCAGGACATAATCGCCGATGCGGATGTCCTTCCTCTTGATCTCGTCCTCATTATGCAGAGTAGAACGGGTGATGGTCGTGCCGGACAGCCGGACGGGATCGAGGTCCGCTACCGGCGTCAACGCGCCGGTTCTTCCAACCTGAACGCGGATATCTTTTATCCTCGTCGTGGCCTGGCGGGCGGGAAATTTGAAGGAGATGGCCCAGCGTGGCGATTTTGCCGTCGTCCCGAGCGCCCTTCTCTGCTCAGTCGAGTTGACTTTGATGACGATTCCATCCACGTCATAATCGAGCTGGTCCCTTTTATCGCGCCACTCTTCCCAAAAGGCGATGACTTCCTCGAGATCGGAGCAAAGGCGGGATTGAGGATTGGTCTTGAATCCCAGGTCCTTGAGTTTTTTCAAACCTTCCCATTGCGTAGGCAATTCCTTCCCTTCCACAAAAATATAATAGAGGAAGGCGTCGAGCTTGCGGGCAGCCACTTCCCTGGGGTCGAGGAGGCGGATTGATCCGGACGCGGCATTCCGCGGGTTGGCGAATAGAGGCCGGTCCGATTTTTCCTGCTCTTTGTTGATTCTCTGGAAGGATTCAAACGGGAGATAGACCTCTCCCCGCACCTCGATGTCCCGCGAGTCGCTGATAGGAAGGGGCAGGCTGCGGATCGTCTTGACGTTTGAAGTGACGTCATCGCCGCGGACTCCGTCTCCCCGAGTAACAGCCTGAGCATATTTTCCGCCCCTATAGAGGATGGAAATGCTCAGTCCGTCGATCTTGAGCTCGGCCACGTATTGGATCTTTTCCCCGGGAAGGAGCCTTTTTATTCGTTCTTCGAATTCTCGGAGTTCCTCGACCGTAAAACAATTGTCCAGGCTGAGCATGGGCAGCGCGTGAGTGACCGTGGGAAATCCTTCGACAGGTTTCTCCCCGACTCTCTGAGTGGGTGATTCGGGCGTGATCAGGTCGGGGTAGAGCTTTTCCAGCGCCTTTAGCTCTTTGACGAGAAGGTCAAACTCATTATCGGAAATCTGAGGGTCGTTATCGACATAGTATTTTTTTTCGTGGTACTTGATCTCCTCCCTGAGCTTGAGGAGCCTTTTGGCGGCTTGATCCCGAGAGAGGGATTGAGGCATGGCCTTCCCCCCGGCGCTGTTGAATTAAAAGTCTACTTTACGCCTAATCTCTGCTTCGTGTCTTCCAGGAGCTTGTTGAATTTGGCGATAGCCAGAGTCTGTTCAGCCTGAAGTTTCTCCAGAGCCTTTTTCTCCGCGTCGATGTCGGCCAGCAGCTTTTTCATCTCCTGTTTTTCAGCGTCGCCGAGGTCTTCTTCATCCTTGTTCCCGAATTTGGCGTTGTAGGCCGCGGTCAGCTCTTCGATTTTCTTGTTTTTCGCCTGAATCTGGCCCACGGTCTCGTTATACTTGAGGTCCTTGTTGGAAAGGAAAAAGAGGTTCTCAGCCAGGCTCATGGCCTGCTGCGATTGGGAAGAATAGGTGCAGCTGGCTTCGAGGAGATAGCGGATAGCTTCTGCTGATACGGCGGGGTTGGTCTTGGCCTCCTTGGCCAGGATGATCCCGATGTTATAGGCGACTTCGCCGCTTTTTTGCTTGGCATAGGCTTCCTTGAAATACTGGAGAGACTCGCCGTTTCTGTTGTTACGATAAAGAGACTTAGCGTAAAAAAGAGTGCTGTCATAATCCTTTGTTACGGTATAAACGGCCTTGAACGCCTTTTCAGCGCCGGCAAAGTCCTTGGCGTCATAGAGCGTTTTGCCTAATTTTTTTAGGCCTGCCAAGATCTGGGGATTCTTCAGGAGGTTGTAGGAATTGAGATACGAATCCACGGCGCCCTTATAGTCCCTGGATTTTTCCTGAGCCTGTCCGAGGGTAAAGTAGCCGGCCCCGATAAACTGGTTCCACTGAGCTGTGTTGGCGGCTTCCGCTTCCTTTGATTTATTGGCCTTGGCGATATCGATCACCTGAGTGGAGTAAGATTTGGCTTTTTCCAGGTTTTGGCCGGACTGGGTGTAGAGGGCGGAGAGCTGGACGAGGACTTGGCATTTGGTCAGGTCATCAAGGCCACCGGAAGCGAGCGCTTTTTCTCCGTAATCGATGGCCTCCTTAGGTGTTTTGCCCGGATATTCGATCAGAGAAAGGTTGGCGTAAGCAAAGTTTTCGTATCGGCTTCCCTTGCCCGCGCACTGGGCGATATAATCCTTGAGGAGCTGGGCGCGCTGGTCCGGACTTTGGGCGGTCATCGCTTTGATATAACTCTCATCGCAGGTATTGGTCTGAGCGGCTAGAGGGCTGAACAGAAAAAGAATTATAGTAAACAGAAATAGTGACTTCTTTATCATTCTCTCAACCTCGCAAAAAAATATTTTAAGCATAATAACCTGAATAACGAGTTCGTGTCAATATCTTCAGTCAATAATATAGCAAAATTCATGCCAAAAAATAAAGCTGGACCTTAGCCCTACAGAGAGCGACGGGGCTACAGGCAGCCAGACTGCCGCCTCCCGACGCTCCCGGGACTGTCCTCCTTGAGTAGGGTCCTCTCTATCTGATAGAATAGGCCCTATGGAAAAGGAAAAATCTTCCATCCCCCGCCTCTTTCTTGAGGCTGTGGAGAGGCCGCTGTGCCGTTCCGTCAGCCTGCGCCCTCATTCGAGCTATAAAATAGGCGGGACAGCGGACTATTTTTTCGTGGCCGGGTCGGCCAAAGAGCTCAAATCGTGCCTCCGTTTCATCCGTGAACGAACCTTGCCCTTTTACATCATCGGAGAGGGGACGAACATTCTCTTCGATGACGCGGGATTTCGGGGTCTTATCCTTAAAAATGAGGTCAAGGGCATCGACAGGAGATCAATAGAAGGCCGGGTTGAGGCCTTTTCGGGGACGCTTCTTTCCGACCTGGTCGATTTGGCCCTGGAAGATAGCCTCGAAGGAATCGAGTTCGCTGCCGGAATCCCAGGGACAGTAGGCGGAGCCATTTACGGAAACGCTGGAGCCTTTGGGCAGTGCATCGGTAATTTTCTCGAGGAGGCCGTGCTCCTGGATAAATATGGGGAGGAATTCAGGGTAGGGAAGGACTTTTTTGGGTTCGGCTACAGGTATTCCTCTCTCAAAAGAGAACACCTTGCTCTCTTGAAAGCCGTTTTTAAGCTGGCCAAGGGAGACAGGCGAAAGATTAAAGCCGTTGTCCAGGAGAACCTCGAGAAAAGAAGGGCCCGACATCCTGCCCGCAAAATGGCCTATGCCGGGAGCTATTTCAAGAATCCCCTGCTTCCTGACGGGACAAAGATGGCCGCCGGCTACCTGCTGGAGAAAGTGGGCGCCAAGGAACTCAAGGTCGGCGGAGCGGCCGTTTATTCCGGCCATGCCAATTTTATCCTCAACGTCGGCCGAGCCAGGGCCGGGGATGTGCTCCAGTTAGCCCAAGAATTGAAGTCAAGGGTGAAGAAAGAGTTTGGGATAGAGCTCGAAGAGGAGGTTATTTACCTCCGAGCAAATTCTTCAATGCCTTGATCTTTTTGGGGGCAAGGCCTCTTTTTCTCGCCGTCTGAAGGGCCACAAGCCCGAGCTTCCTATAGGCTTCCTTATATCCGGGGAAACGGCGAAGAGCATCGAGGTGCGCTTTTATGGTGGCCGAATCTCCTCTTATGATAGGCCCTGTCAGGGAGTCCCGGATGTCAAATTTCTTGACATTGAGTAAAGTTCCTTCGGCAAGCGGGAAAAGCAATTTCAGCGCGTTTTTTTGTTCGGTCCCTGCTTGCCTAAGGAGGCTGGCCGCTACATCCAGAAGGATCACCAGGAAATTTGAAGTCATAGTGCAGGCGGCATGATAGTACGGCTTTTCCTCTGGACGAAGAGCCAGGGCATGGCCGCCCAGTTGCCGGACAATCTTCCTGGCCAGGGCTAACGCTTTCCGGCTTCCCTCCAGGCCGAAATAAACTCCCCTGAAATGCGCCGGCGATGTATCCTTCCGGGCAAAGGATTGAGCAGGATGGAAAGACGCCGTCAAGGCTCCCTTGTCCTCGAGGGGCCTGAGGGCTTTTGCCGGGAGAAGACCGCTGGTATGGAAAACGATTTTCCCGGTCCAATCGATCCTCTCTCCAGCAAGCTCCGTGACGACTTTTCGAATTTCTTCATCGGGGAGGCAAAGGAAGATGACTTGACCTCTAGTTGCGGCATCTCTGTTCTTATGAAAAACTCTTCCCTGGCCAATAATTCGGGCGCTTTCCCGGGCAGAAGCTCCGCTGCGGCAGGTCAGGGCCGTGATGATGTGACCTTTTTTTGCCAGGGCGCGGCCAAGAGCCGTGCCCAGACGGCCTGCTCCGATGATCGCGATCTCAGCCATTTTTCCTGCCAAATGTATCGAGCCAGAGCTTGATCTCGAACGGAGTAAGCGTTGTCGCCTTCTTTTCGAGTTCCGAAGCGGGCCTGCGCTCCCGCAGGATTTTTTTGACCAGGGAAGCGAACTCTTTGACGCTGAGCGTTTTCGCGCCTTTAGCCCTGGCAAAGTCTCTGAGTTCCCGGTCCGAGGTCACCACAAAGAAATAGCGAAAGTCCTTCTGCCGGGCGATAACCTCCTTGATGACGTCATCGGCTTTTTGGCCCGTCGAAGGGAAGCGGACGAAAAACTTTTTTTTGCGTGAGTGAATCTCGGCCAGGTCCTGGTCCGGAGGGCCGTCAAAGACGAGCTCCAGGCGCTGGTTTTTCACTTTTTGGAAAGCCAGGAGCCTGGACACGAGAAGATAACGGCTCCGGCGGTCGCGAGGTTCATCGGGAAAGAGATGCCCGAGAACATTGTTGCCGTCGATCAGATAGCCCATCTGGAAGCGCCTGGCGAGCCTAAAACGTGTAGGATCCGCCGGGTTTGAGGATAATGACTTCCGCCATGGACCCGACGCGCCGCTTAAATTCCTGAGGATCAGATTTGACGATAGGGAACGTATCGTAGTGGATAGGTATCACGCGCTTGGTCTGGACGAACTCAACGGCCTTGACCGCGGATGGAACGCCCATGGTATATCGGTCGCCGATCGGGATAAAGCTCAGGTCCGGCTTGAAGAATTCGCCGATGAGCTTCATGTCGTACGTGAGGCCGGTGTCGCCGGCGTGATAAAGACGCTTGCCGTCCATCTCCACGACCACTCCCGCCGCATTCCCTTTTTCGGCCGAATGAAGGGCCTGGACCATGTGGACTTTGACTCCCCTGACCTCGACCGTCCCTCCGATATTCATGCCCTCGGCCGGAATCCCCTGAGCCTGGGCATCGACAGCGACTTCATGGATGCCCACCACGACGGCTCCCGTCTTCTTGGCCAGAGCGAAGGCGTCCCCGAGGTGGTCGCTATGGTGGTGGGTGACGACGATTACGTCGGCTTCTTTGATTTTGTCGGGAGTCGTTGAGGCCGCAGGGTTTCCGGAGAGAAACGGGTCGATATAGACAGTCCGCGAGCCTTTGACCAGGATGGCTGAATGGCCGAGCCAGGTGATCTCCATTTTTTCCCTCCTTTCCCGAAATCGCCGGATGATGGAGCTAATTTCTTATTCTTTCAATCGAAGCGCCGAGGAGTTTCAACTTTTCTTCAATTCTTTCGTAGCCGCGGTCAAGATGTTCGATGTCATTGATGACGGTTTCGCCGCCGGCGATGAGTCCCGCCAGAACGAGCGAGGCCGAAGCCCTCAAGTCTGTCGCGATGACCTCCGCTCCGGACAGCGGCGTTTTTCCTTTGACAATAGCCTTGTCTCCCTGAACTTCGATATTGGCGCCGAGGCGGAGAAGCTCGTTCACATGAGAAAAGCGCCGGTCGAAAATCGTTTCGGTAATGATGGATGTCCCGGACGCCTGGGTCATCAGGACCATAAACTGCGCCTGCATGTCGGTTGGAAACCCGGGATAGGGCGAGGTCGTGATATCCTGAGGTTTGATTTCCGGGCTGCCGGTGACCTGAAGCGTTCGGTCGTCGATTTTCCTGACCTGCGCGCCGGAAAACCTCACTCTTTCGATGATGGAAGCAAGGTGCCGCGGCTCGACATTTTCCAGGGTGATATCGGCCTGAGAAAGAGCGCCCGCGACGAGGAAGGTGCCGGCCTCAATCCTGTCGGGAATGATCTCGTGCGTTGCCCCTCTCAGTTGGTCCACTCCCTGGATGGATATGATTTCATCGCCGACTCCTTCGATTTTGGCTCCCATTTTCGCCAGAAGCTCGCAGAGGTTGACGACTTCGGGCTCCAGGGCGCAATTCTTCAGGATAGTCTCTCCTTGAGCCAGGACAGCGGCCATGAGAAGGTTTTCTGTGCCCCCGACCGTCTTCTTTTCGAATTCGATCACGGCTCCCTTGAGTTTGGAGGCCTCGGCCTTGATATAGCCGTGTTCAAGGGAGATGGAAGCGCCCAGTTTTTGGAGCCCGCTGATATGAAGGTCGATGGGCCTCGATCCGATGGCGCAGCCTCCCGGCAAAGCGACCAGCGCCTTTCCGTAGCGCGCCAGGAGCGGGCCGAGGACGAGGATGGAAGCCCTCATCGACCGGATCAGCTCGTAGGAAGCTTCAGGGGAGATGATTTTTTTTGTCTGGATGGAAAGGGAGTTCTCCCTGAGCTCGGAATCGGCCCCCAGCTCCTTCATCAGGGTGAGAATCGTAAAGACGTCTTTCACCAGCGGGATGTTTTGGAGCTTGAGTTTATCGTCTGTGAGCAGGGAGGCGACGATGGCGGGAAGGACGGCGTTCTTTGACCCGCTGATCTTGACTTTCCCCTTGAGCCGGAGCAAATGATGGCCGGAAATCCTGATCTTTTCCATCTGCGATGATTGTAGAATAAGAGAGGAGAAAATTCAAGAACAGCTCGGGATGAGTGTATCACGGACTTCTCACCACTCATCCCTTCGCCTTGCCTTTTTCTGTTAAGTCCGGACGTTGCGGGGACTAACGCCGCGTCACCCAATTTCATTTTCCGACATCGAATTTCTGTATCCGCAATAATAGAAGTGATCAAAGAGAATTGAGCGCCTGGTCGAGGTCGGCGATGATGTCGGCCGGGTCTTCGGCGCCGACGCAAAGCCTGATGAGCTGCGGGGGGATATCGGCCATTTTCCTGGCCTCCTCGCCCTGCTGCTGATGCGTGGAAACGGACGGAATGGTGGCAACGCTTTTGATCCTGCCAAGGTCGGTGGCCCGGAAGATGATCTTGAACTCGTCAAACACCTTGCGGGCGTTCTCCGGAGGTCCCTCCACCCGGAAACTCATCAGGTGGCCGTAGCGGTTGAGTTCCTTTCCCGTCCCATCATCGGAATCCACGAGCTTCATGTACTTTTTGGCCAGCGCATGAAGATGATAGTCCGGCAGGCCGAGATAATCGACCTGGTAGACCCGGGGATGCCGGCTCAAAAATTCCGCGACCTTCTGGCAGTTCTGGCTGACCAAGTCCATGCGGGAGCGCAGCGTCCGGACATCATTCAGGGCGAACATGGCGTTTAAGGGAGAAGCCGAAGGGCCTTGATCCCGGTAAGGCAGGAATTGGATATACTCGGCGAAGCTTTCCTTGAACAGGGGATTGTCGTTTTTGACCTTGGTGATTATGGGTTTGCGGCTGATCAAGGCGCCCCCGATGGCCGTTCCGCCCGCCGTGATCGATTTGGTCAGCGAGTGAATGACGACGTCGGCCCCATCGGCCATGGGCCGCATCAGTGCCGGTGTGGCGCAAGTCGCATCGATGATAAACGGAATCTCCCAGGAATGGGCCAGGTCCGCGAGCGCTTTGATGTCGCAGAAAGACTGCTGAGGGTTGCTCGGGGCTTCCATATAGAGAAAGCGGGTGTTCTCGTCGATCTTGGATTTCCATTCCTGGATATCTTCAGGATGGAGGACCCAGCGGACTTCGATTCCCCGTTCCTGCTTCTTGCGGACGTTGAAATTCTGGTAAGTTCCCCCGTAGAGCCGGACCGAGGAGATGAAATTGATGTTTTCCGGCCCGGCCTTTTGCTTCACCAAAAACGCGTCTGTGGCCAGGGCGATGGCCGACATGCCGGATGCGGTCACCAGACAAGAGGTGTCGGATCCGGTCTGGTACCCCTCGAGCAGGGCGAGAACCCACTGCAGATAATAGGTGGTCGGGTTGGCAATCCTTGTGTAACACCAGGTGGGGATGAGATAGGCGAGCGCGGCCTCGAGTTCGTCTGCGTCCCTGTAGGCCTGTGAGGTCGAGAGATAGACGGGCTCGATGATGGCGCCTTGATTCTGGTTGAGCGCCTGCTCCACCGAATAGAGGCCGTGCACCGCGATCGTATCGAACTTATATTTTTTGACGCGCTCGAGAAGAGCCTGCCTTTGCGCCAGTAGCTTTTTGGATTCTTCGATATAGCGCCTAACCCCGGGCCCGTATTTTTGGTCCGAACTCATGATTCCTCCATATCTATGATGTTATCATCCCGTCTCATTAAATAACTTTTTTTGTTGTCGGAAGTCAACTGGAGAATCTTGTTCACGCTGGGACACGGATTATCAGTCTCGCCAGTGCGACGCGAATGACTAAGCCGCTGCCTTATCAGAGTTTGATAGCCAATACAAAAGTAAGCCTGAACCTTGAAGGATTGAGCAATAACTCAGTTGGTGTTTGCTTCAACTCACTTGGAGAAAGGCCTATTTTCGTCCGCCAAACTGCCCTTAATGAAAAGGCGCTTGTTCTGTAATCCAGCTCGGGGGGGACTTTGCCTTTAAAATCGTAGGAAACGTCGACAGGCTGGTCGGAACTATAGGAATACCATGGATAATACGAGTATCTGATCGACACAAGATTATCGAAGCCAGTTTGCTGTGTTTTCCAGCTGAGCGCCTGGAAGCGGAGTCCGAGATGGTCCTGGATCCAGTAGGTGAGCCCGGCTCCGAAACCGAAGTGCGGAGAACTCTTTTCGAAAGACATATCCTGATAAGAATCCCAGCTGTCGCCGTAGACATTAAAATTATAGGAATATCTCGAGACCTCCTGAAAAGGAAAACAGTTCAGCCCGAAGAGATCAAACTCGATCTTAGAGTTTTGCGCCTGCAAAGAGGGGGTCAAGACAGTCAAAAAAACAAGAATTCCCGTTCCCAGAAGTTTTGGAATTGTCTTTATGGAAAGAATGCCCGTCCCCTCCAGGAGGACCCATTGCCTCATCTTACGCCCCTGGATAGACCATGGCACCCTTTCTTCGAATTGTAAAGATAAACCCTGCCCCGGGGCGGATGTTTTATCTTTTCATGTGCCGGTGGATGGCCAGAATATCGGACAGGATGGAATATCCTGTCTCAACCTTCCCGGCGCCGGCGCCCTGGATGGTGACCTTCCCCATCAAATCCAGGTCAAAAGTGAGGGCATTCTGGGCCCCCATGATTCCGGCGAGCGGGTCGGAAAAGGAAAGCTTTTGGGGAGCGACACTGGCTTCGACGCCGCTCCCGCTTTTCCGGGCCTGGGCGATAAGCTTATACCGGAATCCCTGGTCCCTGGCTGCCAGGATCTGCTCCTTTGTCAGGGCCGTAATGCCTTGCCTCTTGACGTCCGCAGGAGTAATTCCCGCTTCCAGGAGGACATTGGACAGGATGACGATCTTGGCCACAGCGTCATAGCCTTCGACGTCGGCCGTGGGGTCGGCCTCGGCATAGCCCAATTTTTGGGCCAGTTTCAAGGCTTCGGCGTAGTCCATATTGTCCTGTTCCATTTTGGTTAAGATGAAATTCGTAGTCCCGTTCAGGATTCCCTTGACCTCGCGGATCTCGTTTCCAGCCAGGCCGCTCTCAAACAGGCTGAACACGGGCGTCCCGCTCATCACCGTGCCTTCGATCCGGAAGCAAAGGCCATTCTGGTCGGCCATTTTCCGGAGCTCGTGGTAATAGAGAGCGGCCGGCCCTTTATTAGAAGTCACAACATGCATTCCTGTTCTGAGAGCTTTTTTTATGTAGCCTGTCGCCGGCTCTCCGGTTTTGATATCCGTGTACGTCAGCTCAGCGATGACTTTGGCCTCGCATTTTTCGATCATGTCCAGGGGATTGAGAAGCTCGGCGGTCTTCCCTTCTCCGTAATATTGGTCGATCCTTTTTCCTTCTTTCAAGAGGGATAACATGGTCCTGATGTCGATGCCGTCCGGGACGAGGATGGACCCTTTATGCAGGTCGGAAATGGCCACGACCTTGGCTTCAAAATCAAATTTGTTTTTGAGGTATTCGCTTTTCGTCTCCAAGATTTCAAGCAGTCCCGTGCCGACAGTGCCGCAGCCGATAAGGCCTATTTTAATTTCCATGGTCTCTTACCTCCAATCCTATTTGATTCGCGAAAAGCAATCGGGAGTATACCACATCATCAGAAGATCGAGAACGTAAAGAAAGGAAGGACGGTCCTCGTCGAGGACCGTCCCCGTTATTTCGCAGTTTTCTGGCTAGCTGCTTACTGCTTGGGCGCGGCTGCGGCTTTGATCTGAGCTTCAACCCATTCGGTGGTGACGCTCTTGGGTCTCTCGATCGGCAGGCCGAGGGCGCGGCTCCAGATCAGCTGGGCGAGAACTCCGATGGCCCTGGATACGCCGAAGAAAACGGTGTAGTAATCCCATTCAGTGAGGCCGTAGTGATAGAGCAGGCAGCCGGAATGGGCGTCGACATTGGGCCATGGATTCTTGGTCTTTCCGTGCTTGGTCAGAACATCGGGAGCGACTTCGTAGACCATGCTCACGACTTTGAAGATATCATCATTGGGCAGGTGTTTGAGGGCGAACTCTCTCTGGGCAACGTATCTGGGGTCGGTCTTCCGGAGAACGGCGTGACCATAGCCGGGAACGACTTTTCCGGCATTCAGCGTGTCCCACAAGTATTTTTCAAGCTGTTCTTTGGTGGGGACACCTTTCAGGTCCTTCATCAGGTCCATGATCCAGCGGAGGACTTCCTGGTTGGCTAATCCATGGAGAGGCCCGGCCAGGCCGTTCATGGCAGCGGACAGAGAATAATATGCGTCGGAAAGAGCCGAGCCGACGAGGTGGCAGGTGTGAGCGGAGACATTTCCGCCTTCGTGGTCGCTGTGAATGACCAGGTAGAGACGCATCAGTTCTTTGAACGCTTCATCCTTCACGCCGACCATGTGGGCCAGGTTTCCGCCCCAGTCAAGCTTCATGTCGGCCGGGATCTGTTTGTCATCCTTGTAGCTTCTGCGGTAAATGTGGGCGGCGATCAAGGGGAGTTTGGCCAGCAGGTTCATAACATCTTCGTACGTTGGATCCCAGTAATTCACCTTGCTCATCCCGGCTCTGTACTTTTGGGAAAAAAGGGAATCTTTTTGCAGGGCCAGGATGGCGAGCGAAAACTGGGTCATGGGATGCATGTCTTTGGGGAGTGATTTGAGAGTATCGAGAAGATACTTGGGAAGCTCGCTTCGTTTCTGCCATTCCTTGGTGATCTCTTTGACGTCGTCGTTGGTCGGGAGATCGCCCGTGAGCAAAAGATAGAAGATACCTTCTGGAAGAGGTTCTTCGCCGCCCGGAGCCTTGGGGAGCTTCTCGCGGAGCTCGGGAATGGTAAACCCGCGGAACCGGATCCCTTCGATCGGGTCAAGGGCGGACGTTTCCCAGACCATGCACTTGACACTGCGCATTCCGCCGTAGGCCTGGGCGATAGATACGTCGGAAATCTTCATTTCCCCGGACTGTTTGAGGATGCCTTGCACCTTCTCGCGCATGGGGACCATCTTGGCAGCAAATTTTTCTTTTAATGAGGGCATAAAATAACCTCCTTTGAGCTATTGTTTTACCCGCATATTAATTTGGGGCAGAAAATATAACATTCTCCTCTTCCTCTGTCAATCGTTAAAATTGCATTTTTCGGTGAAATCTCTTCTTGATTTTTTCCCCCTAAGCTTCTATCTTATTTGGCGTTGAAGTTCTTAATACAAGGGAGATAAAAATGGGTGCTTTATTGATTCTGTTGCTTGTGATCGGCGCTGTCTTGATCGTGGCCATCGGGATGTATAACAGCCTCATCGTCCTGAGGAATCGCTGTGATAACTCCTGGTCCCAGGTGGATGTGCAGCTGCGGCGGAGATATGATCTCATTCCCAATCTGGTCGAGACGGTTAAGGGCTACGCCAAGCATGAGAGGGAAGTCTTCCAAAATGTCACCGAGGCCCGCGCCAACGCAATCAACGCTAATACCGTGAAGGATCAAGCGCAGGCCGAGAACATGCTGAGCGGGGCCCTGAAGACCCTGTTTGCGGTCGCTGAGAACTATCCCGAACTCAAGGCCAACCAGAACTTCCTGATGCTTCAGGAAGAGCTCGCCGGAACCGAGGGCAAGATCGCCTATGCCCGGCAGTTCTATAACGACACGGTCATGAAATTTAATGCCAAGCAGCAGGTCTTTCCCTCGAGCATCATCGCCAGGATGTTCAATTTCAAGGAGAGAGAGTATTTCGAGATCGGGGAGCCGGCGGCAAAGGAGCCTGTGAAGGTCAGCTTCTAAGCATTGTACGAACAAATCGCCAGCAATAAAAGAAAATCCTTCCTCCTCGTCCTTTTTTTCCTGGGCCTGATTTTTCTCCTCGTTTGGGTCTTCGAAGGGATGACGGGGATGGGAACCGAAGGGTTAGTGCTGGCTGTCATAGTGGCCGGGGCCACGGCTCTTGTAAGCTACTATACAAGCGACAAGATCGTCCTGGCCATAAGCCGGGCCAGGCCCGTCGAGAAAAGCGAATTTCCCTATCTTTATAATGTCGTCGAGGGGCTGGCGATTGCGGCCGGGATTCCGGCTCCGCGCTGTTATGTCATTGACGACACGGCTCCCAATGCATTCGCCACCGGACGGAACCCGAAAAACTCGGTCATTGTTGTGACGACCGGGCTGCTCGAGAAGCTCAACCGTGCTGAATTGGAAGGCGTCGTCGCCCACGAGATGTCCCATATCAAGAACTATGACGTCCTGCTCCAGACATTGGTTGTAGTGATGGTCGGAGTGGTCGCCCTCCTCAGCGACTGGATGGTCAGGACGTTTTGGTGGGGAGGAGGAAGACGGCGGAGCTCGGAGCGGGGACGAGGAGGCGGGGCAGCCGGCGTTTTTGTCATCGTCGGGCTCGTTTTGGCGGCTCTTTCTCCCTTGATCTCCCAGCTCGTCCGTTTTGCCGTTTCGAGGAAGCGGGAATTCCTGGCCGACGCTAGCGCCGCGATGCTGACACGCTATCCTCCTGGGCTGGCCTCAGCGCTGAGGAAACTCGCGGCGGACAGGGAGCCTCTCGAAGCGGCGAACAAGGCTACGGCGCATCTTTATATCGTCAACCCGCTTCTAGATATTGGTGGTCCGGTCAATAAGCTGTTCAGCACGCACCCTCCGATCGAAGAGCGAATCGCGGCGCTGGAAAAGATGTAAGATTCCTTTATTTTGCCGAGATCATTGGCGCTCAATTAAAAAGGCAAAGCCACAAGACTGAAGCCCAAGAAATCGCTTGACAAATAAGAAGCCAGGGCCTAGCTTTAGGTCATAAGGAAATCCGGGTAAGGAGGTAGGGGGATTACCTCTTAAGGAGAATTCTCAAAAGAAACACATCAGGGGTTGATCCTCAGGAAATTTTGCTGAATCGTTTCAGGGGTCGCTTTCTCACTTTAAGACACAATTATCGTCTGCCCCACGCTCAGAAGATGCATGCGCACAGCAGCGATATTGCGCTTTTTGGAAGAATAATTCCCTACGTAAAAATTCATTAAAAAGGGGGACAACATGTCCATCCGCCGCTTGTCTTTTTATCTCTCTTTGGCGTTTTTGGCAGTGGTCTTAATCGGGCTTCCAATCAGATCCCAATATGTTGAAACGACAGCAGGTGGTACCCAGTCAATCCTCGCCGGCCGAAACGTCAACATGGTTTCCGGCACCAAGCTTCCCTTTGGCGATCCATGGTTGCAGCGCCAGAATGAGCCATCTATTGCGGTTTCAACCCGTAACCCCATGCATCTCTTTGCCGGGGCCAACGATTATCGGACAATTGATGTACCTGAAAATTTCCAATTGCCCGGCATAGAAGGAGTCGCTAGCGCTCGCGATGCCTGGTTAGGTGTTTTTGAGTCTTTTGACGGGGGGCAATCCTGGATGACAACTCTTCTCCCCGGCTACCCGACGGACAATTCAACTGAGGGGCAACTTTCCCCGATTCACGGGCTGGACACGGCCTGTGATCCTATTGTCCGAGCTGGAGCCAATGGACTGTTCTATTATTGCGGCATTGCTTTTAACCGTGATCAAACGTTGAGCAAGGTCTTTGTGGCCCGCTATATGGACAACAACAATCTGGAGAAAGTTGAAGTGAAAATTGATCAAGGCGTGCGCAAATATTTTGGGCCCATCCAGTATATTGATACACGGGTTGTTGCCATAGGAGGTTCGAACAGTTTCGTCGATATGCCCAACCTGGCGGTGGACGTTCCCAGAAAGGGCGCTCTCTATGGGAATATCTATGTTGCCTACACTGTCTTTTCGAGCACTTCCGGAAGTAACGTCCAGAACAAAATCTTTCTTCAGAGGTCGACCGATGGCGGTGTGACCTGGAGCACTCCTCCGGTCCAACTGAGCATTACCGGAGAGCTTGTTCAAAGGCCGGTGATCGCCATCGACCCGATAGATCTCAAAGGAAATACGATTTATGTCGCTTTCAGGCGTTTCGCCGGCGGGAGCGTTCCAGGCGGAATCGTTGTTGTGAGGTCGACCGACGGGGGCAAAACATTCAGGAAGCTCCCTGATGTTGCCGCTCTTCCGTATCCTTTTGACCAGGGAACGAGCTACAACTCTTTCCGGACCAACAGCTATCCGACAATGGCCATAGATGGACTTGGCACAGTTTATGTCGCCTGGTCCCAGAGACAGTGGGGCGCGGACGGGCAGGCGAGAATAATGATTTCTGCTTTCAAAAAAGGTGGCCTTGTTTGGTCAACCCCCAAGATAGTCGATCAAACTTACACGGGTATCGGCCATCAGTTTATGCCGTCTCTGACTTTTGCGGGCTGGAAATTGATGCTGGCCTGGTATGACCAGCGCGAGGATTTAGCGAAAGAGGCTTCACAATTCATCGTGGATTCGCCAGGTGAGCATCGCCATACCATCGATGTCCGGGCGGCCGAAGGAACGCCGGGTGTGCCTCCGTCATTTTCGCCGTCGATCCAATTATCCCGGTATCTTTATGTTCTGGATTTGGACTCCAATGGAAATCCCATCGAGGAAAATGGCTATTATAGAGTCATCCAGGCGGAGTCTAATCCCATCAACTATCCCCTCTTCCAGCAGGGGACTGTCCCTTTCCACGGCGATTATATGGAAATCACACCCTCGCCCAGGATTCTACCTCCGGCCATTGCGTTCGGCTTCTGGGTTTACAATATTAGTCCGTTGGAGCCGACAATCTACCATACCGCCTGGACGGATAACCGGGATGTCAAGCCGCCCAACGGGAATATCTGGGGAGACTGGGTGAATTACAGCGCCCCTGCTTCAACGCAAGACTCTGGTTGGGGAGCAACCTTTCCCTGTTCGGATGGCTCCAAAACAGGAATGCGGAACCAGAACGTATACACGGCCAATATCAACAAAGGCATCATTGTCGGATCGCCTGGAAACACCAAGCAGCTCGACTTGCCCTTGAGTGGCGAGGGTGGAAGAACCTTTGTCGTGTTCATAAAGAACACCACTGAATTCGAGAGAACGCTGAATCTTGTAATCCTGCAGATCGGGCGCGTCAATGCCTCCTTCGATCAATTTAAGAACGACGACTATATCCAAGTCAAGGTTCGACCCTATTCTTCTGTTTCCTGCACGGTCTATGTCGACAGATCGAGCCGGACACTGGCTCCCGTGACGGTCAACGCCTTTGAAGGTATCAAACTCGTGGGCTATGTCGTCTTGAACCCCGACCCCACCAACCTTCCCCTGAGCGACCCAGACAACCCCTTCGCGAATCTTGGGAACGAAACCCATGATCCCGATGTGAGTGCCCCCTTGGTCTGGAACTATGACCTGGGAGATGAAAGCGAACCCAATGCCTCGGCCGTCCTCAATCCTCGGGTTCAGAATCCTCGGGTTCAGAACTACAGCGTCGTCAACCCTCGGGTTCAAAACACGGGCGTGCTCAATCCCCGCGTCCAGAATGAAAGCATAGTCAATAATGAGGTGCCCAATCCACGGGTTCAGAATGCCGTAGTCCCTAACGGGGCCTTGACGGATGTAACCTGGACTGTTACGAACGAAGGCAATACAACCTCGGCTTTTACGGCCAACATCCAGTCCCAGTGGCCGGAATATTTTAATGGTGAGAATCCCTCCTTAATAGCCCAGGTTCTCGTTTACAAGGTTTATAAAGCTCCCGTGGACAAGGACTGTCAACTTTATGAGACGCATCAAGATGAACTCATGGTCAATATTTCCAACCCCCGCGTGCAAAATCCCCGGGTTCAAAACATTACTTTAAGCGATACGGCTATGAGCATCCAAGGCTCCTCCATGTCTACCCAGGCAGCAAATTTGAGCGCGCAGGATGTCACCTTCAACTTGGCACCAGGAGATCAAGCGGATGTGATCTTCCGCGTCTGGGATGAGGATACCACGGACGGCAGTGTTACCTTTAGCCCGAATATGGTGATTGCCGAGGCCGTTGCCGAAGCGGTCAACACCGATGATGTTGAAGAGGGAAGCACGACTCCGCCATATGATACCCCCCCAAATTCCACGCCTTGGGATCCTGATACTCCTTTGCCCTCTATAGTCGCCGTTCCTTCCTCGTTGTCGTTTGTACAATCTAGCAGTCAGACTCTTTCTCTATCCCTTTCTAATCTTCCCGGCGAAGGATCGTTGGCGTACACCTTGTCCGTTGATTCCAGCTGGCTCAGCGTTTCACCAACTGGAGGTTCTTTGAGCGGGACACCGACGGTACTGACAGTCACCGTGGACGATACGGGCATTAATCCCGGCAACTACGCCGGTTTTATCGTGGTCACGGTTCCGGAAGTCTCTAATAACCCCCTGAGAATTCCCGTCTTTTTAAACAAAGCCATTCTTTTGCCAGCGATGATGAATATTTATGTTTCAGAAACTTGGATTGATAATGGAGGGAGCTACGATTTCGGCACTCATTCTGTTGGATCAACCACCGATGAGACCTTTAGAATTGAGAACATAAGTGAAGGTGCAACAGGAGATCTAGTTCTGAACGGAAATCCGATCATAACGATTATTGGAGCCAATGCCGATCAATTCAGTGTCCAACAACAGCCGACATCTCCTGTGATAAGCGGGGATTACACATCCTTCATAATTAGATTTCAACCAACTTCACCGGGTCTTAAGACTGCTGCAATTTCCATAATCAATAACACCCTGGATAAGAATCCTTATGACATCACACTTTTAGGCAACGGTGCGCCCCTCGGGGGGCTGGTTGCCTATTACCCGTTCAATGGAAATGCCAACGACGAAAGCGGAAATGGTCACAACGGAACGATCCATGGAAATCCCACCTACTCTGAGGACAGAAACGGAAATCCCAGCGGCGCTTTGAATTTCGATGGGACCAGCAATTATGTAGAGCTTCCCGACGAGAGCAGTTTCGATCTTCCACAGATCTCGATTGTGGCCATAGTCAAAGTGCCTAATTATGCCAAGAGGAACCCGATCATCTCCAAAGGCAGCAATTTTGGTAGCTTTACGGTTCACATTGTCTCTACGGACGGCCTTCCGTATTATACGTATCAAAATTCTACTGGGAACGAAACAGAGTGGCTTGCTTATGAACCTGTCGGGCAAAACCAATTTTTCCACCTGGTCTCGACGTATGACTCGGCGTCTCGTCAGCTCCGTGGATACCTGAATGGAGTGCTTAAACATAGCATGACGTGTCTGAGTTCCCCATTGATGAACAACGAGAACGTGACTATTGGTTTAACCCCCCCGAATGAATTCTTCAACGGGGTGATCGACGAAATCCGCATTTATGATCGTGTGCTTTCTGATTCCGAGATACAGTCCCTTTACCAAGCACAATCAGCTTATATTGCAAACGCCCCCCCGTGGAGCGGCGGCTGGGTTAACATCGTACCGGCAAATCAGGTCGGCCAGAGCTTTACCACCACGAGTCCGCTTGTCCTAAATGTGGATGTCAATATTTTGACGGGAAACGCAGGACCACCTGGCGACACAATAACCATGAAGATATTGTCATCAGGAGGCGCGGTTCTTATGCAGGGCTCAAAATACGTCGCCTCGGGATTTGATGGGTGGTTGACCTTCTATTTATCGGAGGGATTGGCGGTCCCACCTGGGACAACTTTAAGGCTCCAACTGGAGGACACAAACTTAGTCGTTTTTGGCTGGAGACGGGCGGGAGATACGTATCCATATGGCCAAATGTACTTTTATGGAAGTGCCCAGCCAAGCGAGGATTTGTTCTTTCGCATTAACTATCACTGATCTCTGCTCAAACAGAAATTCAGAGTAAATTGAGCCGCTTGCGGGCGTCTTCGACGAGCGCATCGCCCGGGTCGGCCCTCTCTCTGATTTTGAGGAATTTCTGGTGGGATTCCTTGGCGGCCGGGCTCTTCAGCCCTTCCTGCGCCCGGCCAAGAAAGTAATAAACCGGCGCAAAATATCGATAGTACGGAAAATCGTCCAGGAAAATCGAGGTGGCCTCCCCCCTCCTTTTCAAACACATATCAAATTCCGAGTGGGCTTCGGTGAATTGATTGGCTTCCAGATAAGCTCGTCCTAAGGCCAGGTGTCCAAGCCAGGTATCCTGCAGCGCCTGCGCTTTTTGATAAAGATCTACGGCTTTAGGGATTTCGCCCTTTTTCTGAGCGGCCTCTCCTTCAATAAGCCGCGCATAAGCTTGAAGTTCAGCCTGAGGCTTGGCGTTAAGGTCCGCAGCGACCTTCAAGGCTTTCTCGCTTTGTCCGGCCTGAATATAGATCAAGGCAACGGAAAAAAGGTTGCTGCCTTTTTTGCTTGCAGCGGCCACGCGATCTGCAGCCTGGATAGCGGCGTCCAGCTTGCCTTGAGCTAGAAAATTCTGCGCGAGCATAACGGATTTCAGGGTAACCTCATCCTCAAATTTATTCTTGAGATCGGCCGCAATCCCCTCCTCCAGTATCTTTCGCGCGTCATTCAGTCGGCCTTCATAGAGAGCCAGGTCCGCCAATCCTATGGCGGCCAAGGATGCTGCTCTTGCGCCTTTCGACGAAAGCTCGAGATAAGTTTTCTCGGCTTCTCTTGGACGATCCTGAGCCAACTGGAGAAGGGCAAGTGTGACCCGGGCATCGACAAATTCCGGGTTCAGTTTCATGACTTCTTGAAATTCTTTTTCGGCCACCTCGAATTTTCCGTACCCGATCGCGTACCAGACGAAGTTGGAACGAGCGGTCAGATTTCGGGGGGCAAATTCCACGGCTTTTTGCCCTTCTTCAAAGGCCTTCTGCATCTCCCGGTTATAAAAATAGGCGAGTGGAAGGTTGGTGTGAGCGGCGGAGTCCATCGGGAATTGCTTCATGAGAGCGCTGAATTCTTCAACGGCCTGCTTGTAATTTCGATTGAGGAAGTAGTAGCCGCCTCGGGTCCGGTATTTTTCCCGGTCTGTTAGCTGGTCGATCAAGGCCATGGCCTTCTCATAATACTTGTTCGCCTCCTCGTCCCGGCCTCTATTCCTGTAAACCACAGCCAGGCCGGCGTAGGCGCGTCCCAGCTTGGGGTCTTTTTCAATGGCCTTAAGATATTCTTGAATAGCTTCATCATCTTTGCCAGCCAAGACGAGATCCTGAGCGTGGGCGTAGATTTTCATGGCTTCGAGAGACGCGGCCGTGAACGTCTCCATGGAAAGCGCCTGGACCGTCTCGGCAGGGATACGGCTTAGATCATCCCTGAGCTCAGCCACAAGGCTATCGGCGGCTTTGAACACTTCGGCCTTGGTCGCGATCGTTTTCGACCTTTCAGCCAGCCTCAAGTAGCTCAAGGGGTCTAAGGCCCAGACATCAAAGACATACCCACTTCCGCTGGGTTCGATGGATGCCGCAACCACGATATTGATCCCTTCGCGGCTGCAGAGAAGCTGGGCGGCGTCGGCTTCAATCTTGCCCTTGGCATTGGGATCCAGATCGTTCACGAGCGTTCGCGCCCGAGCGCGGTCGTACATTTTGATAAAAGGGGCCCCTTCTAGTCCGATGCCAAACGCCTGCTCGAGAGCACCCTCAAACACCGGGTCACCCGTTTTATTCTCGAAGTCGGCGATTAGAACAGAAATCGGTTTTTGCCCGGTATTTACGGGTTTAGACGCCGACTCTCCGCTCGGATGTCTAAACCGCAGCACCGCAACGACCGCCAGGGCAATGATCAAAATGGACGCAGCGGAGATTAACAGCAGACGCCGGGGAATATGAATTCTGAATCCTTTCTCTATTTGAGCCTTTCGTAAGTCATTGGCGAAATCAGTGACGTTCTTGTATCGATCCGCCGGTTTTTTGGCCAGGGCTTTGCGGAGGATCGGATTGAGAACGGGATTCACGGACTTCGGCGTGATATGGGTGGGGGGGACGGCGTCCCTGAGTATAGACGTGAGTGTCTCGATCGGGCTTGGCTTAGAAAACGGATGCTTTCCTGAGATCATCTCGTAGAGAATGATGCCGAGGGAAAAGATGTCGCTTCTGGTGTCAACATTCTCCCCCTTGGCTTGCTCGGGAGACATATAGGCTATTGTGCCCGCGACAGATCCCTGCTCTGTAATGGACGCCTGCGTCAACGTCCGGCTTAATTCTGCTGTGCCTCCGCCAGGGAGAACGCGCTTGGCTAGTCCAAAATCCATGACCTTGGTGTGTCCTTGAGAAGTGATCATGATATTAACGGGTTTCAGGTCGCGGTGGACAATCCCGGCCTTATGAGCATTTTCCAGAGCTTCGGCGATTTCTAATGTCACCCGGATGATATCTTTTAGAGGGAGCGGTTCTTGCTCCATTCTATCTTTGAGGGTTTTGCCCTGGATATACTCCATGGCGATAAACGCTTTCCCGCGCCATTCGCCCGTTTCGTAGATTTTGCAAATAAAGGGATGATCCAAGGCGGCGGCCGATTTTGCTTCGCGGAGAAACCGCTCGCGGGTCCTGGCGTCGCCCTCAAGCTCATCAGGCAGGAATTTGAGGGCGACTTTGCGGTCGAGGATGGCGTCTCTGGCGAGATAAACCTCGCCCATGCCTCCTTTGCCGAGGAGCTCGATAATTTCGTAATGCTGAACCTTATCCCCGGGTGCGAACATTTGCCCTAATCATACAAAAAATGGGGACACAATATCAATTTCCCATTTTCTTAAATTATGGGGACTCGAGACGAAATAGGAGGACACAATACCTAATTCGAGCTGTTATTTTTTATAGAAATGTATATTATGTTGATAATCAAGTAGCTAACTAAGTATTGTGTCCCCCTATTTAGGAGAATGGCCATGAAGAATAAACCCATCGACCGGCGGGAATTCATCAGAAAATCTATAGCTGCGGCGGCCGCTCTCGGCGGCCTGGATTCCGTGGCCTTATTCGCGAAAGGCAAAGGCAGTGGTCCCGATTCTACTTCTGACGCCAAGGGGTTGCCGACAAGCATTCTCGGGAAAACGGGCGTGGCCGTGCCCCGCATCGGGATCGGCTGCGGCAGCCGGTTCTGCGCTGTCCAAGATCCTGAGAAGAGCGTGGGAATCCTCACCAGCGCGCTGGATCATGGCTTCTATTACTGGGACACGGCCAATAATTATGGTTCCGGCAAGGCCATCAGTGAAGAACGATTGGGCCTCATATTGGGAGACCGGCGCCGCGAGGTCTTCCTGGCTTCAAAAGTGGAGGAGCGGACCTATGACGGGGCGATGCGGCAGCTCGAGCAGAGCCTGAAGCGGCTCAAGACCGACCATCTTGACGTTTATCAAATCCACCAGATTGAATCTCTCGAAGATGTGGATAAAATCGGGGCCAAGGACGGCGTCCTCAAAGCCCTCCAGAAGCTCAAGGATGAAAAGGTGACCCGGTTTATCGGATTTTCGGGTCATCTTTCCGCCGAAGCCATGATGGCCATGGTGGACCGCTACGATTTTGACACGATGCTCATCGCCCTCAATCATTACGAGGAGCGCCAGGGAGATTTTGAGAATGACGCGATCCCTGCAGCCGCCAAAAAGAAGATGGGGATTATGGTGATTAAGACAATCCGGCCGCGGGAGACAGTGAAAGATATTTCTTCGGCCGATCTCATCCGTTATGCCCTGAGCCTTGAGCACGTCCACGCGGCCGTTATCGGCACGGACAGCCTCGATGTCGTGAAGAAGAACGTCGATCTGCTCGAGAATTTCCAGGCGATGAGCCCAGATGAGATGCAGAGGATCAGGGCACATCTCGAACCTTTTTTCAGAGGGCGGCATCTCCCTTGGATGCATCCGGATTACACGGATGGGATATCGGTTTAGTTTCTATAACTCATGTCAACGCAGTAAAAATGTCATCGCGGGGAGCGAAGCGACATGAGTTTTTGCCATAACTAATAGACAGATAGACCATTGGATGATTGACTGTTTATACAGATGGGATGAGACGGAGGCCTAATTTGGTAGCGATGATTATGACTAAACATAAAAGAATTTTCCCAATCCACATTATCGCCTTTTTTCTTGCTCTCGGCTTTTGCTTCGTCTGTGCCCAGCCAAAGGCTCACAAGCTGCCGTTCCTCGCCGGATCAGATTTTGAGGATGGTAGTGCAGTCGGCTGGAAGCCCAACCAATCCGAGCATTGGCGGGTCGTCGCCCAAGACGGATCGCTGGTCTACGAGCTCATCACCCCCGGCGAGCCAGGCAAAGTGCGCGCTCCCACTTCCTGGTCTCTTCTTTCCGGTCAGGATGTGACGTCTTTTGTTTTCACGGGACGCCTGAAATGCAAGACGGAAATGTCCAACCCGTATCGCGATATGTGCGTGTTTTTCCATTTTCAGGACCCGACGCATTTTTATTACGTCCATTTTGCAGCCAGCAGCGACGAAGTCCATAACATCATCGGGTTGGTGGACGGCGCAGACCGCGTCAAGATCAATTTAGAACCGGCGGGAAAGTCGGCTTATCGTCTTACCGACACCAATTGGCATGCATTCAAAGTCACTTACGACGAGGCCACCGGCAAGATCCAAGCTTATCTTGATGATATGCAAACGCCCATTCTGACGGCCGTCGATAAGGACATCAGTCATGGGCTCGTCGGAGTCGGCTCCTTCGACGATTCGGGCTATTTTGACGACATCAAGCTGTGGGGCGAAAGATAGCGAGAAGCGATAACACTTCCTCCCCAAAACAAGCAGTTAAGGAGTTTTGGCAGATCTCCGCTTCCAGACTGGACAGGACTTATCCTGGGCATTAAGCCGTCTCGATATAGCGAAGGCAGCCGCGCGGCAGCCGCCGCCGCACTTTTGAACATGAGGGCAGTCCCCGCAAATTCCGTATTTTTCCGGCTGTCTTAACATGTCGCATGCCGGCGAATTCAAGAAAACCTCCTCAAGACCGTCGCGGCGGATATTCCCGGCGTAAGCCTCTTCGACATCCAGACAAACGCAGGGCGAGAGCCATCCTGTCGGATTGAGGGTCAACCTGTCTCGCCCGGCGCGGCAGCCGCGGTTAACAATTCTGACTTTTCTCGCGAACTTCCGGATGACCGGGTGGTGCTCTGCCCAGGGAATATAGGTTTCCATAAGCCAGTGTTGCGGCATGGCGCAAAAGTGCTCAAAGACGGGGACCAAGAGCGAAAAGACATCCTCATCTTGCCGGTAACTTCCGTGAACGCGCTTTGTCTGAACGGGGAGGTGGATGGTAACCGTTGCCCACCCCTTTTTGGCGGCCAGGTCGAGAAGCCGGGGAATGCCGTTAAGCGTTTGAGGCATAAGCCGCACGGAAACGGTTGTATGAAATCCAGCCTGCTGAATTCTGTCCAGGTTGGCGAGGACCGTCTGAAGGGTGCTCGGAGGAGCTCCGTGGAATTCCGCATAGATGTCCGGGTCAACGGTGTCCAGGCTGATCTGGAATGACTTGGTCAATGTTTCGCTGCGCAATTTCCTGAGGATCTTTTCCGTCAGCAGGGAGCCGTTTGAGGCGATGCGCGCGCTGATGCCCAGGCTTCCCATATAACTGAGGATATCGGTCAGGTCTTCGCGCAGGAACGGCTCGCCGCCAGAAACAAGAATATCGCGTATCCCCGCCTCATGAGCTTTCCTTACCGAATCAAGCGCTTCCTGAGTTGTCAGCTCCTCCGGATGAGGTTTTCCCGAGTCCGTAAAGCAGATCCCGCAGCGATAGTTGCAAGCATAAGTCACATGCCAAAAAAGGGTTCGCAGCGGCGAGGGATCCATCCACGACCTTTCGTTCGTGTGGCCGGGCCTCAACTTGAGCTTGATATCCAGCATGGCCTTATTTTTTCTCGTGAAGATAGGGGTCAATCCCTTCGCACGGCACGCCGCATTGACAAAGAGCGCAGCCGAGGGAGTAGCCGAGGTATTTTTTGCCGCTCTTGGCGATCGGAGCTGGAATCAGGTGATATTTTCTGGCGTACTCATCAAGTAATCTTTCGCGGATGGCCTGCCTGCGCTCATAACATTTCTGCTTCTCAAGTCCCTGCGCAGAGATCGCCTTCGCCGGGCACCTTTTCATGCAAATCCCACAATCTTCTCCCCCGCTTTCAAAGCAAGGCGATTTGTATTCATTCTTATTCTGCCGGGTTGTCTCGAGAGGATAGCTGACGACAATGCTCCCCAGGCGGACATGGCTCCCCGCCGGCGTGATCAAACTCCCGTTCAGCCCGAAACGGCCAAGTCCCGCGGCGTAGGCCACATGGCGTTCCGACCATGTGGAGCTGATGACGCGCGCCGGATCCCAGAAAGCGTCATATTCTTGGAGGAGAATGGGGGATGCCGCAGCGATTCCTTTTTTCTGGAATATTGCTGTCAGGCGCCGGCTCAAATGATAGTTCAGGGCGCCTCCGTTGTTACGGGCAATCGAATAAAGGACCGAAGGCCAGGTCCTGCCGCGATTCGACCGCCTGATCTCGCTGGTGAAGGGCAGGGCCCAGGAGATCACGCGGATATCTTTGAAATCCCCGTTTTTGCCGGAATAATGTTCGAGAATTTGGCGGGGCATCAAGTGCCGCGAGTTGACAACCCGGCGGAACGTTTCGAATAAAACGTCATCCCCATCGGCAACGCCGACAATCGGCCGGTCGAAAATAGGCGGGCCGCCGAAATCATCGAGCCGGTTTTCGGGAGCGCCAACAACCAGGTCCGCGATGAGGTCTTTAATCCATGGCTTTCGTTTCAAGCGCGCCTTTTTTGGCTGGTCATCAACTGGCCCCGGCCGGGCTTGAATTCCGGAAAGCGCTGACGCTGCTCTTTTACTCATCCCATCTCCAGGGGTAGCGATTCGATGTGCTTTTTTAGCTCTTCCCTGCCCCTCAGATTGTTCATCGGGCAATTCCCCCTCCAGACGAGATTTAAATGATCGGTCCAGCGGCGCCAGATCTTTTCCAGAGCTTGCTCCCGGATATTCCCAAGAGAATAGGGGACAACCGGACAAGGAGTGATATCGCCGTAAGCACTCACATAAAAAATAGATTTCTCGTAGGTATAACAGAGCGTTTTAGCAGTGGGAAGTTCCATGTAAACAGTCGTGAAATCCTGGAGCCCTCTGACTTTCCTCCTTTCTTCTGCGTTGAGCGCCTGATCAAATGCCCCCTCCCATCTGCCGACCGCCACGGGAAAATAAATCAGGACAGATAAAACGCCGAGCTGCCGCGCCCAGGCGATGATTTTCTCCAGTCCTGCGGTGACATTCCTCTTCGAAGCATAAGTCAGAATGTTAAAGAAAAGCCCGTATTTGCGCAACAACCCGATCCCCGAGAGAGCCTTCTTATGAAGGCCAGGGACGCCGCGAAGTCTGTCGTGGACTTTCGGCTCGGCATCGTCGATCGATACGGCGCAGATATCCAGACCCGCCTTCTTCAGGTTCAACACGAGTTGAGGGTTGAGGAGAAGGCTGTTTGTATTCAGCCGGATCATCATCCCCGCGTCGTGAGCATACCGGACGAGCTCGACGATATCTTTTCTCAATAGAGGTTCTCCTCCGGAAAAAACGACTTGCATCACTCCCATTTGTTCGGCCTGATCGATCAGGCTCTTGAGTTCTTCAGTCTTCAGCTCCGTCGTCCCGGACCCCCTCAGGGCCTCAGCGCAGCAGTGAACGCAGCGGCACTGACACCTATAAGTGACGGCGATATCCATAATGAGGGGTACTGGCTGTCGCAGGACATGGCGTCGATAATAAAAACGCAGGAGTCTTTTCCAGGCCTTAACGGAGCGGCTGGCGTAAAACTGACGAAGAGACCGGAAGGACCTATTCATAGCGGCGCTTAAGCCGGGGAAAGCCTTTTCCAGTGATTTCATGGGAGCTCGGTTAATTTTCTAAAGGCGATCAAGAACCAGGGGGTGTACTCTCCGGGAGCGGCTTCGATCGCTTTCCTGAGTCTGGGGATGCTGGAGAATCTGTATTCAGAAACCTCGTCTTGATTGAGCGCGATTTCCCCGGCCCTGAAATCGTTCGCCCTGAAGACATGACAGATCTCATTCTCGGCGCCGATGTCTTCGAAGGTCGCTTGATAGCGGAACTTAAAGAGAAATTCGAGGTCACGGCATTTCACACCGATTTCCTCAAAGACCCTTTTTTTGGCGCCCTCAGCGCGGTTTTCTCCTTTATGAAAATGCCCCGCGACCGTGCCGTCCCAGAAATGCGGCCAGAGTTTCTTTTTTCCGCTTCTTCTGGCCTGCATCAGCTCGGCTTTGGCATTAGTCATCATGACCAGGAAAGCGGAGTGCAAACAGCCTTTTTCGCGATGGCATTCCTCCTTCTCTTTGTCCCCTACATAGCGGTCGTCTTCATCGACCAACATAACTAGCTCTTTTTTCGGATTCATGAGAAATCCTATGAAGGCACTCCCTTCATTTGAAATCATTCCAATCAGCGAGCCGTCGCAGGCCCGATTTTTGCAGTGAGGAGATAGCATAAAAACAAAAGAGAGTCAACCCCGAATATCCCGTATCCATATCGGAATACTCA
>CAZOKP010000013.1:33674-45146 GCA_964580435.1 uncultured Eubacteriales bacterium | reverse complement strand
AGGACGTCGTCGAACTGCACATATGACTCATCCAGAATGGCTTCGCTCCCAATCATAAACCTTCCATGGTCGCTTCAGCCAATCTGGATTCGTCTTTGCTGGAATTCCTCAAGACGATAAAGCCCGCCTCAAAATCTTAAGATAATCCTCAACAGTCGCGAACTTCGGGTTCGAAGGATTGGAATTGTTTTCGAAAGACTTTTGGGCGATATCGGCGAAATCCCCTTCAGGGATGCCCAGCTCACGCATAGAGGGGATGGACAGAGCGCGTGAGAGGTCCTTGATTTTCTGAATGAGCTCGAGCGCCGCCTTATCTTTTTCCTGAGCCTTAATGCCGGTGATCAGCGCGATCTCCGCATACTTCTCCCTCGAAACGTCGAGGTTGAATTCCATTACAGAGGGCAGAAACACGGCGTTGGCCACGCCATGAGGCGTATCGTAGAGCGATCCCACGGCCTCGGCAAGGCAATGGACAGCGCCAACGTCGCTGTTCCCGAAAGCCATGCCGGCAAGTAGGCTTCCTTTCATTAAGCCTTCCCTTGCTTCTTTGTTCCCCCAGATGTCCCGGTAAGCGGCTTCCAGATGCCGGAAGATAAGGCTTAAAGCCTCCCGGGCAAAGACATCCGTGATGAAGCTAGCCGGCTTTACAGTATAGGCCTCGATCGCATGGGTGAGGGCATCGAGTCCTGTTGAGGCGACGAGGTTCGCCGGAAGAGTCATCAGCAGATCCGGGTCCACAAGCGCAACAGCCGGGAACAGCAGCGGCCCCTTGATGCTCATCTTGAATCTGCGGGAGGTGTTGGTTATGACTGAAACCCAGGTGACTTCACTTCCCGTGCCGCAGGTAGTCGGGATGGCCAACACCGGAAGCGGCGGAGATACATAGCGTTCCCGGCCTTCATAATTTTCGATTTTTCCTGGGTTTGTGGCCAGCAAGGCGATGGCCTTGGCCGCGTCCAAGGCGCTCCCGCCGCCGAGGCCGATGATAAGGTCGGGGTTGAGCTGGCGGGCCAGCCCGCCTCCCCAATTGACCGTGGAATGCTTGGGATTCTGTTCGACCTCGTCAAAAATGGGAATCCCGGGCAACTGTGACCTAATGCTCGTCACGATGCCTGCTTCTTGGATGCCTCTGTCCGTTACCAGAAAAGGACGGGAAGCGCGGAGCCTTTCCCTGACGACCTGGTCTAGCTCAGAAATCTTGCCGGCCCCAAAAATGATGACTGTCGGAAGATGGTACCGCATGAGAGTTACCCTCGCTTTTTTATTTGCGGAAGTTCAAAGAATCTTCATCGCCCATGTCCAGAAGAGCAACGAAAAGAAGCTGGGCGATGTCCTCCATGATCTCGGGAGTGATGGTGTCGATATTGTCCTTGGTGATATGGTAGTAGGACGGCGCTCCCGAAGCGCCGATAGAAAGGCCGGGAACATTCTTCCAGAGAAAACGGGCGGCGTCGTTCCGCGGACGGGCGATATTGGCCCAGTACGACGGATCGACAATACGGTGAACATGTGTCTCGTTCGCCTTCTCGATGAAACTCCAGAGGCCGGGAAAGTTCTTGCCCGCCAGGATGTCGATTTTGTCGCCGCACCCTACGCTCTCCAGATTGAGGAGCGCAACCGTCTTTTCCAAGGGAAAAACAGGATATTCCACATAATATTCGGACCCGGCCACGCCCTGCTCCTCGGCCCCGAAGAAAAGAAAGACGACCGAACGCCGCGGCTTGACAGCACATTTGGCCAGAGCTTCGGCCACGCCGAGCATTACAGCCACACCTGAAGCATTATCGTCGGCGCCGGGCATGAGCTCGTAACATCTGCCGAGGTGGTCTAGGTGGCCGCCCAGGATAATCACTTCAGACTTGAGCGACGGGTCCGCGCCTTCCAGGATTCCGATGACATTGTAACCGATACCCTCCGGATGGTATTCGGTCGTGTTTTTCAGGGTGAACGTTTTCCCGGTGGCAAAAGACTGAGGCTTCAAAGTCTTCTTGATCTTTTCGACGGTCTCTTTGTGGTTCCGTCCAGTACCCGCAAAAATATCCGCGACTGCAGCCTGGCCGATATGGGAATAAACAAAGCCCTGACTGTAGGCATTATTAGGGTTGGCGATGGGGCCGTAGTTGTAGAGCATTCCCTGCGCTCCGTGGGCGACGGCATTCTCCAGTTTGTACTGGTGAAAGGAATACGGCCGCCACTTCATAAAAAGCTCCGAATTTTCGTCCGGAGAAACAGGAACTTCTCTCTCCATTAAAACGATCTTCCCCTTGACGTCGACTCCGACGTAATCATCATAGCCGAGCTCCGGAGCGGTCGTCCCATAGCCGACGTAGATGACCTCAGCCGTGACCTCTCCTGACCCCGATGTTGATCCCGGAATGAATTCGTCTTCGTAGCGGTAGTATTTTTTCACCACATCCTTGTTGACGGGCAGGTTGAGTGCGACCTCGCTGCCTTTGAAGACCAGCGTATAAGGGTTGGGGAAGGACTGGAGATACCCACCATTATCTCCGGCGGGCGCGATGCCCCATTTTTTTAGAAGCGACACCACCCAATCTGCGCAAGCGTTGTATTCCGGCGTGCCCGTCAGGCGCCCGCCGTATTTCTCCGAGGTTAGCTCTTTGACATAGTCAAGGAGCGTATGGCTGGAAATCGAATGGAAGGCAGTCAGGATTTTCTGTTCGTCCCGACTCTGCCCAGAGTTGGTTTGGTTTGTCTGGGGTACGAGGCTCGAAATACCGACAAAAAAGACGAAAGCTAATAAAAGAAAAATTGTTTTTTTTCTCATCGCCGCCTCCAGATCATCCGTTCATGAGGATAGGTTAGCAAAACTCCATCGTCCGGGAATGAAGAGTGTCTTATCACAGGAAACGTTGGTAATCAAGCTGCATGGCTTCGCCCTATTCCGGCGGCTACTTGCCAGCCCAGAATTATGGAAGCCCAGATTTATGGGGAAAATTCTCGAGGGAAGCGGCGACAAAATATGTTATAATAAAGGGGCAAAATCGAGAAAGGTGCCCAAAATTGATTAAGAACGTGGAAGCCGTCCGAAGCCTGGAGAAAGCGATCCTTCGGAAAGAGCTACCCGATTATTCAAGGAACATCCGTCTTGTCGAGGCTTTGTATAAAGAGGCGGTTTTTCTCGGCGTATTCCCCCCCCAAGATAAGCTGTCGGGACTGGACATCGATATTAAAATCGCCAGAGTAATCAACAGTGTTTCAAAGACTTCTTAAAAAAGTCGCTACCTCCCTGGATAAATGCCAAATCCCCTATATGGTAATCGGAGGACAAGCGGTTCTCCTTTACGGAGAACCCCGCTTGACAAAAGATATTGATATCACACTCGGCGTGGGAGTCGATTATCTTGCTGAAATGATAGCGATTGTCGACCGGCTTAGCCTAAAATATTTGACGGACAATGTCGACGCCTTCGTGAAAGAGACAATGGTCTTACCGGTTATCGACCAAAAGAGCGGGATAAGAATTGATTTTATTTTTTCCTACTCGCCGTATGAAAGGCAGGCCATAGAGAGGGCCAGGAAAATTGCTTTTGGAAGAACAGAAATTAAATTTGCCTCTCTCGAAGACGTTGTCATTCATAAAATGATCGCAGAAAGGCCGAGAGACATCGAGGACGTCCAGTCAATTCTTTTAAAAAATCCGGGATATGATTCTCAGTACATTGAAAAGTGGCTGTCGGAATTCGATTCCGCTTTAGACAAGAAATACAGCGAAAGCTTCGCGGAATTACAAAAAAGGCTCAAATGAACCCGGCCAGGCGCTTGCGGGCGTAGGCCTCGGCGGCCTTGTCCAATCGGCCCCTCAGTTGATAAGCGTCGCCCAGCGTATCCAGGAAATAAGCATGGTCGGTGTTAACTAAGAAGCTTTCGCCCTCCATCTCCTGCAGGCTTTCTTCCAGTTTTTTGACGGTCGCCGGGGCAGCATCCCGCACAAAATTTTGTCCCGGCTCATCGAGGAAAGGCATCAGCCTCTATAACGTTGAATTCAAACCCGGTTTTTGGTATTGTTCTTCTTCGCCATGATCTCATCGAGGAGGTTCGAAATGACAAGAGCTATGCTTGTTGTCTTGTTGGCCGGCGCCTTCATTACTTTTTCCGGCGCATCTGCGTCTGCCGCCAACTCCAAAGTCCTGATGAAGACGAGCAAGGGTGACATCACCATCGAGCTTTACCAGGATAAAGCGCCCGTCAGCGTCCGGAACTTTCTTTCCTACGTGGAGGCAAAGTTCTATGACGGGACCATCTTCCACCGTGTCATCAAAGGATTTATGATCCAGGGAGGAGGGCTGACCGCCAATCTCACAGAGAAGCCCGCCAAGCCCCCGATCAAGAACGAGGCCGCGAACGGGCTCAAGAACGAACGGGGGACGATCGCCATGGCCCGAACCTCTGAAGTCGACAGCGCCACCTGCCAGTTTTTTATCAATCATAAAGACAACTTTTCTTTGGACCATAAAGACAATACTGCGGAGGGATTCGGCTACTGCGTGTTCGGCAAGGTCATCGCCGGCATGGATGTGGTGGACGCCATAGCCAACTCGCCGACGACGACGGCCCAAGGCATGGAGGATGTCCCTCGCGAAACCATAACCATCATCTCTGTCCAGAAAATAAACTAACCACGGCATCCCCGGAGACTTCGGAAGGAGGCGTGGGTGAAAGCTAAGATTTTACTGCCCTGTTTGCTGGGCCTGATATTGATTTTTGCTTCCCTTTCTGTTTCGACAGAGAAGCGGGACGCGGATCTCGAAAGAGCGCTCAGTTCCATTCAGCCCTTTGATGCCTACACGATCACAAAAATTCTCGCGTCGGAAAAGTTCGCCGGCCGGCTGACGGGCGATGCCGGCTATACGGCCGCGGCTAAATGGGCCGCGGGCAAGTTTAAGGAATGGGGGCTCAAGCCTTACAGCCGCGACCAAGGTTATCTCCAGGCCTACCCTTCTCCATATGTAATCGTGGATAAGGCGGAAATGTCCCTTCTTCTGGAGGAAAAAGCGGAAAATTCCAAAGAGCCCACTATCAAGGAACTCAGGCTTCAGCCGGAAAAAGAATTCCTTCCCCTTCTCTTCAGTGACAGCGGCAACAGCACCGGAGAACTCGCTTTTGCCGGCTGGGGCATCAGCGCGCCCGACCTGGGCTACGATGATTATGCCGGCCTGGATGTCAAGGGAAAATTCGTCCTCTGCTTCCGGGGGACGCCTGACCCTTCTGACAAGCGCTATGTTCCCTATGACCATCACCGCTTCAGGATGAAGACGGCTAAAGATAGGGGCGCTCTTGGCGTCATCTATATCTATGACGAAATCTCCTCCAATCCCAACGGCGACTGGATCGAAGGGTTCACTCCAGCGGAGGTGACCGAGAAAATCGCCGATATGATCTTTAAAGAAAAGGGCGTGCCCTGCGCCGAGTTGAAAAAGTACCTCTTGAGTTTCAAAAAGCCTCTCTCCTTCCCGCTCCGGGCGAAGGTCTCCCTCAAGGTCGAAGCCAGAAACTTCCCTGACGGCATCGGCTATAATATCGTCGGCTACGTTGAAGGGTCTGACCCCAAGCTGAAGGAGAATTGTCTGGTCGTCGGCGGACATTTTGATCACAACGGGTTTCAGATGGGTCTTCTCTTCCCCGGCGCCGACGATAACGCCAGCGGCAGCGCCGCAGTGATGGAGGTCGCCGAGGCTTTTTCAAAACTGGCGGAAAAGCCCAAGAGGTCGGTTGTCTTCGTCCTTTTTGGAGGTGAAGAGAAAGGCCTTCAGGGCTCCGGCTATTTTGCCGGGCACCTTCCTCCCGCTTTTGAAAAAGTGGAGGCCATGTTTAACTTTGACATGGTCGGAGAGGGAGACAAATCGGGCTTCGGCTACAGCGCCGATTTCCCCGAACTCAAGGCCGTTGTCGAGGAAGCAGACCGGCGGGTGAAGACGCTTGGGGGAGCTTATCCGATCCGAGCGGTGGGGGTGCGGGGCTCGGATTTCGCGCCGTTCTTTGAGCAAGGCATCACCTGCGTTTCCTTCCACTCCAACGGGCCGCACCTTTATTACCATCAGACTGGGGACACCATCTACCGGATCAACCCGGACATGCTGGCCGATGTCTCCCGGCTCGCCTTTCTAAGCGTTCTTGCACTGGCCAACAAATAGCCTTTAGGATATTAATAGAGCCGAAGAAATGATGGCCGGACACATCCAAATTAAGATCGAAAGAGAAAAAAGAAAGCGGCACCACTTCGTCCCTTTTTTCTTAATCGTCGCCGCCGCCGCGGTCTTTTTTCTCATTGCCCTGATCCACGATGAGAACGTCCGGCCGGAAAAGACGCTGCCTCCGCCTGTGACTCCGGCAGCGCCAAAAATCGATCCTCCGCAGAATGTCGAATACAAGGAGATACTCCGTCCCGGGGCCACTATGGGCGAGGTCCTTTCCAATTACGGATTTTCGCCGTCGGACATTCAACAGCTTTATGACCAAATCAAACCGGTCTTCGACCTCCGCCAGGTCAGAGCCGGCCAGCCGCTCCGGCTCTACGCCGGCCCCGATAAAAAAATCGTGAGGCTGGAATATGACATCGATGCAACCAACTACCTCTCTGTCGACAGGAACAGCGGCCGGTTTGAGGCCGTTCTGAAAGCGCATCCGGTGGAGACGCAGATTGATATGGTCGGCGGCGCCATCGAAGAAAGCCCCATTCTGGCCTTCAGCCAGCTTGGGGAAGAGGATGTTCTGGCCTTGTCCTTTGCCGAACTCTTCGCCTGGGACGTGGACTTTTATATCGACCTTCGCGCGGGCGATGCCTTCAAGGTCATTTTTGAAAAACGATACCTCCTGGGAAAATTCATCGGCTACGGCGACATCCTCGCCGCCGAACTCGTCAATCAAGGGCGAACCCTTCAAGCCTTTCGGTACGCCGCGCCCGACACGCAAAGGCCGGAGTACTATGATGCCGACGGCAAATCCCTGAAGAAAGAATTCATCAAATCGCCGATTAAATTCGCCAGGATCTCATCCCGTTTCAGCCGGAGCCGGCTTCATCCCCTCCACCAGGTTTACCGGGCCCACTACGGTGTGGATTATGCCGCCCCGGTGGGAACCCCCGTCCAGGCGACCGCAGACGGCACGGTCAATTTTGCCGGCTGGAACGGCGGCTCCGGACGGATGGTCCGGGTCCGACACAAAAACGCCTATGAGACTATGTATCTTCACCTGCGGAGCTTTGCTCCGGGCATCCGTATCGGCGCAAAGATCAAGAGCGGCGATATCATCGGGTATGTCGGTTCTTCCGGGGACGCGACCGGCCCCCACCTGGATTACAGGATCAAACAAGGGGGAAGCTATATCAACCCTCTAAGCTATCGGTTCAAGCCCGTCGACCCGCTTAAACAGGAATTTATGCCGGAATACAAGACGGCAATTGAAACTTACCAGCTTCTCTTGAAAGATCCCTTCGTCCTCGTCAGCTCGGGGCTGTTCTAAAAAAACCTTTGTCCCTAGTTTTTGACCTTCCCTTCGCCGCCGCCCCCCGAGGATTCCTTAGCCTGGGAAGCGCCCGAGGAGCGAGTTTCTGAGCCGGCGGGAGCAGACGAATTTCCAGACGAGCCGTCGCTGGTGGCCCCGGAGCCGGAAACGTGGCTTAGGCCGTGTTCAGTCAGCTTTGTTCCACGACTCAGATTCCGGTCCAGTGAGGAAAGCCCAAGCTGCGGACACCGGATTTCATTCGTCCGGCTGGAATAGGAAATATCGACTCCGAGCTTCAGCGCTGTCCTGATGTCAGGGTTCCAGTCCCTGAACCTGAAGGACGGTTGCGCCGTCTGAGGAGCAGGGCCAGGAATAAAACTCTTCTCGACCTTGGCCAAGCCTTTGGGCGCCTCTATCTGAGAAGGAGGATTGATTTTTCCGGGCACGAAATGGTTGTCCTGGAGAGGAGCGGCAGGCGAGGAAACACTCTGTTTTTTCGAGGCTGGAACGGAGCGAAACACTATATCAGAGATAATCTGACTGCGCTGAATGCTGCTCAGGGCCTCCCGGGAAGCATCCTGCGGCATCTCGAAAGAGATTGCTCTTTCGGAAGCCGAGAGGGATTGACGATGCTTGGAGAACTGCTCGAAAGTCATTATTTTTTCCTGCATTTTCGGGGAAACAAGATCGCCTTTTTTGATAATCGCCGTCTGCCGGGGAATACTCTCGAGCGAAGCCAAGACTCGTTCATCACCGCTTCTGAGCGCGGCTAGAGTACGTTTATAGGCAGCCGTTATTTCCTTGGGCAGCGGAAGCGAAGGTTGGTCTTTCTTTTTCAACTGGTCTTTGCGAATGCTGAAAAGGGTGTTTTTTGCGGGCACTTCAGGGGGTTGACCTTGACCCGACAGGTAGGTGTAATATAGATAGCCCTCGTAAGAATATCCCCAGAGATAGTCCGGGCCGTAATACCAGTCGAACAATGTCCACGGCCTCCAGAAGTAATACCCAAAGTGGGAATCCCAAACAGCCCAGGATGGAGCAAAGACTGAGCCCGGAAGCCAGAGCCAACCCTTATTTTTGTCCCACATCCAGATGCCTAAGTGGTAGGGAATCCATCCCCACGGCTCGCCGGGGATCCAGAACAGTTGGCTCTGGTAGCGGGTCCAGTTTCCGTAAACATAAGGCGACCAATTTCCCCAGGGATAATAGTCATTGTAATAAGGGCGCCAGACATAGCCATAAAGGTCATGCCAGAGCCATTCGCCGTAAATATTCCCGAATCTCTGGGCAAAATTAAAGACAGCTTGGGGAAGCATCCGGATAGGCTTGGGGAGAAAACTCTCTTCATGAAGCGCCCTGAAGTTTTCGTTGAGGGATTGATTCCAGGACTTAAAATCCGAGATCAAGACATACTCTGCGGGCCGGGCCTGATTATCTCCAGAAACAATAAATCGCTCCTTCTGCTTAACCTTCGTTTGATATATATGGAACTTATCAAGGCCATAGAGTAGATTCACCTTTCCGAATTCGACTTGGACATCAACATTTCCCTCTTCGGTCAGGCTGATCAAGGCCACGGCATCGTGGTCCAATTTTATAGCAGCACAAGGAGTAATGACCTGGAATATCTCGAGGGAATTGTATTTTTTGGACATCACATAGACTTGACCCTTGGCAAGGAGAAGGTTGGAGAGTTTTTTCGCTGTGCTCAGACTCTGGGCCAGGATCGTCTCAATCTTCAGGTCCGTATTGAAGTCGAGCCGGACGATGGTGCCGTTGTCAAACTGGACCTCGCATCTTCGGATATCCGACGTTTTGATGCTATCTCCAGGACCCAGGGGAAGATTGAGAATGGCGACCTCGGGCCGCACCGGCCCTTCGCGAAAAACGACCGGGTCCTTGCCGTCGTTCTTGATCTCGGAATAGCTGATATGGCCATAATAGAAATCTTTTTGTTCGTTAACGACTTTATAACCGGACATGGCCGGCATCGCCAGGAGAAAGAACAATAAAACCAAACCCAGGAAAAAACCCTTTTGCTTCATAAAACGGCTCCTCATTTCGAGATTCATAACATCTTTAATATAGCAATAATTATGCCAAGCCTTGAAAGGTCCGAACCCTGATCCGAAAACAAACCTTATGTCACTATTTAAGGACAGCTGTGCCAATTAGGGGATAATTCAGGTTGACACGCAACGCTCAGGATTATTAGAATTGGGCTATCAGCTAATCCATCATCTAGAAGGAGGCGGAATGAAAATCACTCTCAGTGTCCTCAAGGCGGATATCGGAAGCATCGGAGGTCATATCAAACCCAGCGCCGCGCTCTTTAACGAAGTCAAGAATTTTGTCGTCCAGAACGGCAAGAACCTGATCATTGACTCTTATTTCAGCTCGACGGGGGACGATATTGCCATCCTCTGCACTCATGAGCGAGGCGTTCTGGATGAAAAAATCCACAGGCTGGGCTGGGACGCTTTTCTTGCGGGAACTGCGGAGGCGAAAAAAGAGGGACTCTATGGCGCCGGCCAGGACCTTCTCAAGGACGCTTTCAGCGGAAACATCAAAGGCATGGGACCGGCGGTGGCCGAGATAGAATTCGAGGAGAGGCCCAATGAGCCATTCCTCCTTTTTGCCGCTGACAAGACGGACCCGGGCGCCTATAGCCTGCCCCTTTACCTTGCGTTTGCCGACCCCATGTACTGCGCCGGGTTCCTCCTGAGTCCCAAGATGAGCCAGGGGTTCACCTTCCGGATCATCGATGTGAGTTATGTCGAAAAAGACAAGGTCATCGATCTTAATGCTCCGGAAGAAATCTACGACATTGCCGCTCTTCTCCGCGATAACGAAAAATATGTCATCGAAAGCATCTTTTCTCGGAGCACGGGAAGCCAAGCCGTCGCCGTCTCAACGACCCGTCTTCATAATATTGCCGGCAAGTACACCGGCAAAGACGACCCGATTGCTTTGGTGCGTGTCCAGGGCGAATTTCCCGCCACCGGAGAAATCCTGGCGCCGTTCGAGATCGCTCCCTATGTCGCGGGCTTTATGAGAGGAAGCCATACCGGACCCCTGATGCCCTGCAAACTCAACTCCATCATATCCTACTTTGACGGCCCTCCGATCGTGACAGGTGCGGCGTTCTGCGTCAAAGAAGGAAAACTCACCGAGCCGGCCGATGTTTTTGACCAGCCCTTTTGGGACTATGTTCGGATGCAGGCCGCCGAGAAAGCGGTCGCCATCCGCCGCCAAGGATTCTCCGGCGCCGCCATGCTGCCGTTCAGTGAGCTTGAGTATGGAGGAGTCGTGGAGAAGCTAGATAAATTGGAGAAAAGGTTCCGGTTGCGCGGGTAGCGATTCCATGCCAGGGTATAAGAATCCGTTTCCGACTGTCGATATTATTATTGAAATCAAAGGCGAAGACGGAAGCCCTGGTTATATCCTCATCAAGAGAAAAAACCCTCCTTACGGCTGGGCCCTGCCCGGGGGATTTGTGGACTACGGCGAAACGCTCGAAGCGGCAGCTGTGCGCGAGGCCAAAGAGGAGACGTCTCTCGACGTCGAGCTCATCGCTCAATTCCATACCTACTCCGACCCCGGCCGCGATCCCCGCCTCCATACCATCTCGACCATTTTTATCGCCAGAGCTCAGGGCCGGCCAAAAGCTCAAGATGACGCGACGGAAATCGGCATCTTTAACGCAGAGAACATGCCCCGGCCTCTCGCCTTTGACCACGAGAGGATCCTGGCTGACTACTTCCGCAGCAAAAACGCCAAAGGCGCAACTCGGCGTCCGTGAGGAAGCATTTCCAATTCCGTGACAGGACCCGCCCCCATCACGTTTTGACGAAAAGACAATAATGGAATAGAATTCTCCTGTCATGGAAAACGGAAAAAAATCGAAAACAGATAGGGATATGAAGCTCAAAGAAGTGTGTCGGGTCATGGGACCTGTCGAGGCCGAAGTCATCAAGAGTTTTTTAGAAAGTAACGGAATCATCTGCCTGA